>CAKUMG010000607.1 GCA_934667465.1 uncultured Actinoplanes sp.
TGCCTGAGCACCCTCGACCGCTCCGGCAACGAGAGCCCGCTCAGCACCCCCGTCAGCGTCAGCCCCTGACGCTGCCTCGCCCGACCGCGCCGCCCGTCCGCCCACACCCTGCCGCAGCCACCATTCCGGCGGCCCTGCCCGGCGGCCCGGCTTGGCGGCGCGGCCCGGCTCTGCTCGGCGGCGCGGTGCCGGCGGGTCAGGCGGGAGTGACCTTGCCGTCGGTGACCTCGAAGCGGCGGGTGGTCTGGACGGCGTCCAGCATGCGGCGGTCGTGGGTGACCAGGAGCAGCGTGCCCCGGTAGCCGGCGAGGGCCGACTCGAGCTGCTCGATCGCGGCCAGGTCGAGGTGGTTGGTGGGCTCGTCGAGGACCAGCAGGTTGACCCCGCGGGCCTGCAGCAGCGCCAGCGCCGCCCGGGTGCGCTCGCCGGGGGAGAGGGTGCCCGCCGGGCGCAGCACGTGGTCGGCCCGGAGCCCGAACTTGGCCAGCAGCGTGCGCACCTCGGCGTCGCTGAAGTCGGGGACCGCCCGCCCGAACGCGGTCAGCAGCGCCTCGTCGCCCAGGAACAGCCCGCGCGCCTGGTCGACCTCGCCGACGACCACGCCCGAGCCCAGGTGCGCCGACCCCTCGTCGGGCTGCAGCCGCCCGAGCAGCGTCGCCAGCAGCGTGGACTTGCCCGCGCCGTTCGCCCCGGTGATCGCCACCCGGTCCGCCCAGTCGAGCTGCAACGTCACCGGCCCGAGCGTGAACCCGCCCCGGCGCACCACCGCGTCGCGCAGCGTCGCCACGACAGCACCGGAGCGCGGCGCCGCGGCGATCTCCATCCGCAGCTCCCACTCCTTGCGGGGCTCCTCGACCACCTCCAGGCGCTCGATCATCCGCTGCGTCTGGCGCGCCTTCGCGGCCTGCTTCTCGGTCGACTCGGCGCGGAACGCCTTGCCGATCTTGTCGTTGTCCTTGGCCTTGCGCCGGGCGTTGCGGACCCCGGTCTCCAGCCAGCCCCGCTGCATCCGCGCCCGCTCCTCGAGCGAGGACCGCTTGTCGTCGTACTCCTCGAAGTCCTCCCGGGCGTGCCGCCGCGCGGTGGCCCGCTCCTCGAGGTACGCCTCGTAGCCGCCGCCATACAGCGTCACCTGCTGCTGGGCGAGGTCGAGCTCGAGCACACCGGTGACCGTGCGGGTCAGGAACTCGCGGTCGTGGCTGACCAGCAGCGTGCCGGCGCGCAGCCCGGTCACGAACTCCTCGAGCCGCCGCAGCCCGTCGAGGTCGAGGTCGTTGGTCGGCTCGTCGAGCAGGAACACGTCGTAGCGGCTCAGCAGCAGCGACGCCATCTGCGCCCGGGCCGCCTGCCCGCCGGACAGCGCCGTCATCGGGTGGTCGAGCGCCACCGCGAGCCCCAGGTCGGCGTCCACCTCACCGGCCCGCTCCTCCAGGTCGGCGCCGCCCAGGGCCAGCCAGCGCTCCAGCGCCGCCGCGTACGCGTCGTCGGCACCGTCGGCCCCCGCCCCGAGCGCCTCGGCGGCCGCGTCCATCGCCACCTGCGCCGGGCCGACCCCGGTGCGCCGCGCGAGGAAGCCGCGCACGGTCTCCTCCGCCCGCCGGGACCGCTCCTGCGGCAGGTAGCCCACGGTGGCGGCGGGCGGGCTCAGCGACACCGTGCCGCTCTCGGCGGGCACCAGGCCGGCCAGGGTCCGCAGCAGGGTCGTCTTGCCTGCACCGTTGACCCCCACGAGCCCGATGACGTCGCCGGGGGCGACCACCAGGTCGAGGGAGTGGAACAGGACGCGGTCGCCGTGCCCGGCGGCGAGTTCTCGGGCGATCAACGTGGCGCTCATCGGGAACCGACTTTAGTCGCCGGTCACTGGGCCATCGGCACGGCGGCGCCGCTGACCCGCACGCCCGCCTCGCCCGGCACCAGCGTCACCGTCAGCTGCCCCGGGCGGCCCAGGTCGGTGCCCTGCGACAGCTCGATCACCGACCCGTCGGCCGCCAGGCCCAGCGCGCGCAGGTAGCCGCCGAACGCGGCCGCCGCGGCACCCGTGGCCGGATCCTCGTAGACCCCGCCGACCGGGAACGGGTCGCGCACGTCGAAGCTCAGCGGCCCGGTGCGGTGGACCAGCTGCACGGTCGTCCAGCCGTGCCGCTCCATGAGCTGCTTGAGCGCGGGCACGTCGTAGTCGAGCCGGGCCAGGCGCTCGCGGGTCGCGGTGGCCAGGACCGGGTGGTGCGCCCCGGCGAACGCGACCCGGGGCGGCAGCGCGGGGTCGAGCTCCGCCTGCTCCCAGCGCAGGGCGGACAGTAGCTCCCGCAGCTGATCGGCCGGCAGCTCCGCGACCGTGGTGGCGACGCTGGTCAAGGTGGCGCGGCCGGTCTCGTCGACGGTCACCGGCACGTCGCCCGCGTTGGTGACGAACACGTAGCGCCCCGCGCCGCGCCGCGCCGCGAGGGCGACCGCCGTGCCGACCGTGGCGTGCCCGCAGAACGGCACCTCGGCGAGGGGACTGAAATAGCGCACCCGGAACACCCGGTCGCCGCGGTCCTCGGTCAGGAACGCGGTCTCGCTGTAGCCCACGTCCGCCGCGAGGGCGAGCATCTCGGCGTCACCGAGCGCGGTGGCGTCCAGCACCACGCCGGCCGGGTTCCCGCCCGCGGGATCGGCGCTGAAGGCTGCGTACCGGAGGATCTCGACGTCTGTCATGGCGACCAGATTGCCTCGCCGCGGGTTGCATGACCAGCGACTTAGGTCGCGTCGTTTCCTCGACCAAAGTCATGCCGGCGAACATGGTCGTTCGCCGCCTCCCGGGAGTAGCGTTCGCCGGGTGACAGAGGCTTCCCCGCTTGTCCCCACCCCACCGACCGATCTTCCGCGCACCCTCGGCGAGCTCCGCGCCTCCGGGCCCGAGTTCCGCACCGTCAAGGAGGAGCTGCGCGACAACCTGCTCGACCGGCTGCGCCGCGGCGCGCCGCGGTTCCCCGGCATCGTCGGCTACGACGACACCGTGCTTCCCGAGGTCGAGCGGGCCCTGCTCGCGGGGCACGACATGGTCCTGCTCGGCGAGCGCGGCCAGGGCAAGACCCGCCTCATCCGCGGCCTGGTCGACCTGCTCGACGAGTGGACGCCCGTCATCGCCGGCTCCGAGCTGCGCGAGCACCCCTACCTGCCGCTCACCCCGGCGTCGCGGCGCCTGGCCGCCGAGACCGGCGACCTGCTGCCCGTCTCCTGGCTGCACCGCTCCGAGCGCTACGGCGAGAAGCTCACCACCCCCGACACCAGCGTCGGCGACCTGATCGGCGACGTCGACCCGATCAAGGTGGCCGAGGGCCGGGCCCTGGGCGACCCCGACACGATCCACTTCGGGCTGGTCCCGCGCACCAACCGGGGCATCTTCGCCGTCAACGAGCTGCCCGACCTCGCCGAGCGCATCCAGGTGTCGCTGCTCAACGTGCTCGAGGAGCGCGACATCCAGGTCCGCGGCTACCAGCTGCGGCTCCCGCTCGACCTGCTGCTGGTCGCCTCGGCCAACCCCGAGGACTACACCAACCGCGGGCGGATCATCACGCCGCTCAAGGACCGCTTCGGCGCCGAGATCCGCACCCACTACCCGCTCGAGGTCGAGCTCGAGGCGGGCCTGATCCGTCAGGAGGCGGCGCTCGCCGCCGCCGTGCCCGACCACCTGGTCGAGGTGATCGCCCGCTACACCCGGGCGGTCCGCGAGTCGCCGGCGATCGACCAGCGGTCCGGCATCTCGGCCCGCTTCGCGATCGCGGCCGCGGAGACCGTGGCCGCCTCGGCCCTGCGCCGCTCCGGGCTGCGCAACGAGCCCGAGGCCGTCGCCCGGATCTGCGACACCGTGTCGGTCACCAGCACCCTGCGCGGCAAGGTCGAGTTCGACAGCGGCGAGGAGGGGCGCGAGGTCGAGGTCCTGGCCCACCTGCTGCGCCTGGCCACCGCCGAGACGTTCCGGGCCCGGCTGGGCGGGCTCGACCTGTCCGGCTTCACCGACCTGGTGGCCGGCGGCGCGATCATCGAGACCGGCGACCTGGTCTCCGCCGAGGAGCTCCTGGCGCAGCTCGGCACGGTGCCCGGGCTGGCCAAGGTCCTCGACCGGCTGGGTCTCGGCGACGCGCCCAGCGCGGGCCAGGCCGCCGCGGGCGTCGAGTTCGTCCTCGAGGGGCTGCACCTCACCCGCCGGTTGGCCAAGGAGCTGACCGACGACGGCCGGACCATCTACGGGAGCTGACGGTGGCGGGCAACAGATTCCGTTACGGCGCCTGGCGCGACGGCCCCGACCCGCTCGCCCCGCCGTACGACGTGCGGGCGGCCGTGGACGAGGTCGGCGAGCGGGTCCTCGCGGGCGACAACCTGCGCGACGCGCTGCGCGACCTGCTGCGGCACGGCCCGCGCGAGGGGCGAGGGCTGGAGGATCTGCGCTCCCGGGCCCGCCGGATGCGCCGCGACGCCATGCGCCGGGGCAACCTCGACGGCGCGGTCACCCGGGCCCAGCAGCAGCTCGACCAGGCACTGGCGGCCGAGCGCGACGAGTTGCGGGGCCGCGACGACATGGACGCCCGGTTCGCGGAGGCGGTGCTGGACAACCTGCCCCGCTCCACGTCCCGGGCGGTCGAGGAGC
>CAKUMG010000608.1 GCA_934667465.1 uncultured Actinoplanes sp.
GTTCGACGCCTCGTACAACCGCGGTTCGGCCTTCGAGTTCGGCCTCGGCGCCGGCCAGGTCATCGCCGGCTGGGACCAGGGCGTCACCGGCATGAAGGTCGGCGGCCGCCGCAAGCTGACGATCCCGCCGCAGCTCGGCTACGGCCAGCGGGGCGTGCCCGGCGCGATCAAGCCCGGCGAGACGCTGATCTTCGTGGTGGATCTGCTCGGCGTGCAGTGATTTTCTCCGGTCCCCGCGCGGGACTGGTCGTTCCGGCTTCTGTGCAGGACTGATCTCGTCCGGCCCGCTGGACGACGAAGCAGGGTGGGCCCGCTGTGCGGCCCGCCCTGCTTTCTTTCGCGCCCCGCTTTCTTTCGCGCCCCGCTTTCTTTCCCGCCCGTGAAGCGCTTCCCGCCGGGGTAAGCGCTTCCCGCTCGGGTGAGCGCTTCCTCGGTCAGGCGGCCAGGTCGTCGGTGGCGTGGGCGAGGGTGCGCAGCTCCCGGGCCCGGTCGGCGTACTGGGCCAGCAGGTGCACGGTCTGCGCCCCGGCGACCCCGTCGGCCGCCAGCCCGGTGTGCTCCTGGAAGCGCTGCACCACCGCGGTCAGATCCCGCTCGGCGGGCCCGACCCGCACCCCGAGCGCCGCGAAGGATTCCCGCACCGCCGCCGGGTCCGCGGCCGGCTCCGGCGTGTCCCACCCGATGAGGCCGCCGACCGCCGAGCCCACCACGCTGAGCATTCCTCGTGCCGCCATAGCGTCCTCCTCCGATGTCCTGGGTACCTCTCCAGGATCCGGAACCGGGCTGTGCGTCACCTCTGCCGCAGGGCCCGAACTGCTGTGCGCGCGCTATGACTTTCGGCCTACGGACTCCACCCCATGACGCCCGCCCGCTCTCGGGGTCACACCGCGTCGTGGCAGCTCACGCCGGGTGCCCCGCGCCCGGCCCCGGGGTCATACCGCGTCGTGCGGGCTCACATCCGGGCCGCGTCTTGCGGGCTCTCGTCCGGGCCGCGTCGTGCCGGTTCACGGCCGGGGCGCGCCGCTCCCGGTCCTGGGATCACACCGCGCCCGGTCCGGGGCCGGGCGGGTCAGGATCCGAGGCTGCGGTCCAGGTCGGGGCAGACGGTCTTGACGGCGAGCTCGACCAGGCGGCGGGCCGTGGCGTCGTCCACGCCGGGTACGTCGGTGCCGGCCTGGGCGACGACGTCGTTGCTCGCGCGACCCTGGCCCAGGGAACCGCACGCGCGGTCGGCGATCGCGGCGATCTCCTCGTCGCGGTGGTCGATGAGCAGCGCGGGGAACTCGCGGCGGACCGCGGCGACGAACGCGTTGATCCCGCCGGCCTGCGCCCGTTCGAGCTCGGCGTGCGTGCGTCCGCGGGCGGCGGTGCCCTCGGCGCTCTCCAGGACGGTGCCTGCCTTGCCCTCGCTCTCGCTGTTGCCGTCCGCGTCGCCGAGTTGCGCCGCGTTGCCGCCTGCGCCTGCAGGGCCGGTGCCGCCGGTGTCGGGCGCACCGCCGTCGGCTGCCGGGGCGCCGTCCGCGGCGGCGTCGCCGGTCGTGCCCGGGGACGCCGCGTCACCGGGGGAAGCGCTTCCCGAGAGGCCGGGGGAGACGGCGGCGGGGGAGGAGACACCGGGCGCCACGGGCACGATCGCCGGGTCCGGCTCCTTCTCGCCCGCGCACCCGGCGAGCGCCGCCACCACGGCCACCGCGGCCAGCCACCTTGTCGTCATCGTTCCACCCCGTCGTCCGTGTCTCGGCATGCCGCACCCTTAACGCCCTCACCGGGCACGGGGGACGCGCCACCGTGCTCGCGTTGCCCCACACGGGTGACGCCCGCCTCCCCGCGGGAGAAGCCGCCGAGGACGGGGTGCCGCTCGGGACGGGGTGCCGCTCGGGACGGGGTGCCGCTCGGGACGAGGTGCCGCCCGGGACGGGGCGACGCCCGTCGCACGGGCGGCGTGCGTACAGCCAACCCACAGAGTTCTCACCGGGGGCTGACAAGCGTGCGGGCGACAGTCGACTCATCACCGCTGAAACCGAAGGCAGGCGCGTCATGACGGATCTTCTGAGCCGGTCCCCGAACCACGACGACCGGTCCCCGAACCACGACGCCCGGACGCCGGGCGCCGACCCGTACGGCCGCCCCGCCGGAGGCGCGATCCCGGCCGGGTACTTCCAGGCGCCGGAGGGCCAGTCCACGTACGGTCAGGCCTGGTACTGGGAGACTCCGCAGAGCCCCGGCGCCGGGGGGAACGGCACGCCGGACGCCCTCGGCCACGGAAACAGCGGTGGCCGCAAGTGGTCCCGTCGCGTGGTGGGCGGGGCGGCCCTGCTCGCGCTCGTCGCCGGTGGTGGCGCGACCGGAGCCGCGGTGGCGGAGCACTACACCGGCGGTACCCCGGCCGCTGCGATCAGCACGGCGACCGGCGCCACGACGGCATCGGCGGAGACCAGCGCCGGCCTGGCGGCCGTGGTGAAGCAGGTGCAGCCGAGCATCGTCACCGTCCTGGTCGACGGTCGCAGCTCATCCTCGCTGGGTTCCGGCGTGATCCTCAGCGCCGACGGCCTGGTGCTGACCAACAACCACGTGATCGCCGAGGACGGCACGGTCAGCGTCCGCCTGTCCGACGGCCGTACGGTCCCCGCGCGGGTCGTCGCCGCCGACGCCACCCACGACCTGGCCCTGGTGCAGGCGACCGGCGTGTCCGGCCTGACCGCTGCCTCGTTCGGCACCGACGACTCGGTGGCGGTCGGCGACACGGTGCTGGCCTTCGGCTCCCCGCTGGGCCTGGAGGGTACCGTCACGGCGGGCATCGTCTCGGCGTTCGACCGCGAGGTGAACACGGGTACGGAGAAGCTGACCGGCCTGCTCCAGACCGACGCCCCGATCAACGAGGGCAACTCCGGCGGCGCCCTGGTCGACGCCGAGGGCAGGGTCATCGGCATCAACGTCGCCATCGCCACCGCCGACTCGCAGAGCACCGGCAGCGTCGGCCTCGGCTTCGCCATCCCGGCCGGCACGGTCACCGACGTGGTTCGGCGACTCGAGTCCCAGGCGAGCTGAGCTCGTGCTCAGAGCGGGATGTCGGTGAGCGTGGTGATGCGGGTGCCCCGGTGGTCGAACCCGCCCGGGGCCGGGACGGGGCCGGTGTCGCCGTGGTGCAGCGTGGCGGTCACCGGCAGGTCGGCGATGGCGGCCGGCGTACCACCGCCGTCGGTGAACTGGAAGTTGAGGAAGAACATGCGGTCCGTGATGCCGGTCAGGGTCACCGCCTGGACCGCGGCGCCGTGGCCCTGGACCAGGCCCAGGTCGAGCGGGGTGAGGTGGTCGCGCTCCAGCAGCCGCGTCGCCGACGCGCGCAGGATGCGGTTGCCGGGGATCGCGTCGGTGTCGTAGTCGAGGCCGAGGCGGGTGATCTCGCGGCGGGCCGCAGCATTCAGCACCGCCTCCAGAGCGGTCGCGTTCCGGGCGCGCGCGGCCTGGCGCGTTTCGTCGGCGCTGCCCGGGGCGGTCTGCTCGTGGGCGGAACGGATCTTCTCGAGCGCGGTCATGCCGGGGGTCCCTTCGTCGGTGTGACCTGGGCATCCTCCATGATCACGCCAGCGCCGCGCCAGCCCGGACGGGCGCGTCTGCCGCTCGGGACAGCCTGGGACAACAGGGTGCGGATGGGCGTAGAACACCGGCGGCCCTCAGCAGCCATCGACTGGAAAGCAGTTGTTACGTCGGTCACTCGTTCGGCCGCCTCGGCATCGGTGAGGCCCGGCTCCTGGCCGCGCAGGGCCTGCCGCGCGGCGGCCAGGAACCGCTCGGGATCCACCACGGTGACGTCCCGGCGGGTGTGCACGCTGATGGTCATCCCGGCGACCGGCACCACGGGTTCCGCCACGGCGTGAGTCTGGATCGGCGCGGCGGGCTCGATGGCGTGGATCGGCACCGGCGCCGGTCCCGTCCCCACCGGGGGCGGGACCGGTGGGTCAGCCGGCCAGGTGGCCGTACCGGGCCTCGAGCTCGCGCCACGTGCCCTGGGCGACCGCGCGGCCGCCGATCAGGACGACGACCTTGTCGGCCTTGTCGAGGGCGGCGCGCTTGGAGGTGGAGCCGACGACGGTGATGCCGTGGTCGCGGAGGGCGCGCCACAGTTCGAGTTCCGTGGTCACGTCGAGGGCGGAGGAGATGTCGTCGGCGACCAGGAGTTCGGTGCGGGGGGCGAGGGCGCGGGCCAGGGCGAGGCGCTGGAGTTGGCCGCCGGAGAGGCGGGTGCCCTTGTGGCCGATGAGGAGCTGGAGGCCACCGCCGGCGGTGGACAGGTCGTGGCTGAGCTGGGCGGTGGTGATGGCGTCGGCGGTGTCCACCTCGTAGCCCAGCGCGATGTTGTCGGCGACGGTGCCGGACAGGACGCGCGGGAGCTGGGCCACGTAGCCGACCTGGTTGGGGCGCAGGAAGGTGTGCGGCTCGTCGACGGGCCGGTCGTTCCAGTGCAGGGTGCCGGTGTGGTGGACGATGCCGGCCAGGGCTCTGAGCAGGGAGGACTTGCCAGCGCCGACCGGGCCTACGAGGAGGACGAGCTCGCCGCGGCGTACGGTGAGGTCGATGTCCTTCGCTCCGACGGTGCCGTTCTCGTGGACCGCGCTGAAGCCGGCGAGC
>CAKUMG010000609.1 GCA_934667465.1 uncultured Actinoplanes sp.
GCCCCGCAGCTACATCGAGAGGTGGGCCGGGTCGGCCAGGGTGAGCTCGACCGAGACGGTGTGTCGCACGGCGGCGCGCTCTCGGCTTTCGAGGGAACAAGTGCGTGGCAGGCCCCGGGCCGGCCATGACGTGGCGTGGACGCACGAGTGCCCCCGCGCCGGGGGCGCAGGGGCACTCGAAGAGGCGCGGCGTCAGGAGGCGGCGGCGGTGTCCTTGGCGCGGGCCTTGAGGGAGCGCTGGACGCCGTCGCGGCCCTCGGCGACCAGGCGGCGGAGGGAGGCCGGGTGGCCTTCGCCGGTGAGCCAGGCGTCGGTGCGGTCCACCGTTTCCTGGCTGACCTGGTAGGACGGGTAGCCGAGCTGGACGAACTCTTGGGCCGGCTCGCTGTCGGAGCGGGCCCAGACGTCGGCGACGACCTCGAAGTACTTGGTCGTGTACGGCGCGGTGAGCTCGACCTGGGAGGCCGACTGGAAGCCCTGGAGCAGCGAGCGGTGCAGCCAGTTCGGCAGCTTCTCCGAGCCGGTGAGCTGGGCCCACACGGCGGCCTTGTTCTCCGGCGTGGGGATGAGGGCCCGGGCCAGGGCTGCCTCGCGCTCGCCGCTGGCGGTCTTGTCGGCGGTGAGCTCGGCGTCGATCTGGTCGGTGGTCGCGGCGCCGCGGGCGGACAGGGCCTGGAGCAGCGACCAGCGGAGCTCGGTGTCGACGGTGAGGCCGGCCGGGATGCCGGTGCCGTCGAGCCAGCCGCTGAGGACCTGGAGGTCGTCGGCGCCGCGGGCGGCACCGACGTAGGCGCGGGCCCAGGCGAGCTGGAAGCCGCTGCCCGGCTCGGCCGCGGCGAGGGCCTCGCGGGCGGTGGTGGCGAGCTGGGCCCAGCCGGTGGGCGCCCAGGCCGGGTCGGCGTAGAGCGCGAGGGTGGTGGCCGCCTGGCGCAGGGTGGCCGTGGTCAGGTTGATGTCCCGCTCGCGGGGCAGGCCGGTGCTGACCAGCGCGATGTAGTCGCGGGCGGCCAGCTCGGCGTCGCGGACCATGTCCCACGCCGCGGCCCAGCAGAGGGCGCGGGCCAGGGAGCTGTCGAGGCCGTCGATGTGGTTGACGACGGTGGCCATGGAACGCTCGTCGAGGCGGAGCTTGGCGTAGGTCAGGTCGTCGTCGTTGACCAGCAGCACGTCGGCGGCGGGCTTGCCGGCGAACCAGGTGAGCTCGGTCTCCTCGCCGGCGATGTCGACCTCGACGCGGTCGCGGCGGACGAGGCGGTCGCCCTCGAGGTCGTAGAGGCCGAGGCCGATGCGGTGGGTGCGCAGCGTCGGGTAGGCCGCCGGCGCCTCCTGCCGGACGACGACCTTCTCGTACGTGCCGTCGGCCGCGATCGTCACGACCGGGCGCAGCGTGTTGACCTGGGCGGTCTCGAGCCACTGCGCGGCGAACTTGCGCAGTTCGCGGCCCGAGGCGGTCTCCAGCTCGGTCAGCAGGTCGTCGAAGGTCGCGTTGCCCCAGGAGTGGCGCTGGAAGTACGCGCGCAGGCCGGCCAGGAACGCGTCGAGCCCGACATAGGCGACGAGCTGCTTGACCACGCTCGCGCCCTTCGCGTACGTGATGCCGTCGAAGTTGACCTCGACGGCCTCGAGGTCGGGCATCTCGCAGTAGACCGGGTGCGTCGAGGACAGCTGGTCCTGCCGGTAGCCCCACGTCTTGCGGACCGAGAGGAACGTGGTCCAGGCGTCGGTGAAGCGCGTCGCGTGGGTGTTGCACCAGTGGCTGGCCCACTCGGCGAACGACTCGTTGAGCCACAGGTCGTTCCACCAGCGCATGGTCACGAGGTCGCCGAACCACATGTGGGCGAGCTCGTGCAGGATCGTGTTGGCGCGCTGCTCGTACTCGAAGTCGGTGACCTGCGAGCGGAAGATGTAGTGCGCCTCGGCGTGCGTCACGCAGCCGAAGTTCTCCATCGCGCCGGCGTTGAAGTCGGGCACCCAGAGCTGGTCGTACTTCGGCAGCGGGTAGCGGACGCCGAACTGCTCGTGGAAGAAGTCGAAGCCCTGCTTGGTGACCAGGAACAGGTCGTCGGCGTCGAGATATTGCGCCATCGAGGCGCGGCAGAAGACGCCCAGGTCGATGCCGTCGTGGCTGTCGCGGACCTCGTGGTAGGGGCCGGCGCAGAGCGCGGTGATGTAGGTGCTCATCTTCGCCGAGGTCGCGAAGTGCACCGTCTTGGCGCCGCCCGGGGCCTCCTCGGTGCGCTCGACCGGCGAGTTGGAGACGACCTTCCAGTGCTCCGGGACCGTCGCGTGCCAGGTGTAGACGCTCTTGAGGTCGGGCTGGTCGAACGCCGCGTAGACCCGCTGGGCGTCGGCGGTCTCGAACTGGCTGTAGAGGTAGACCTCCTGGTCCACCGGGTCGACGCTGCGCTGCAGGCCCTGACCGCTCGCGGAGTAGAAGAAGTCGGCGTCGACGACCAGCGTGTTCTGCGCGGCGAGGCCGGTCAGGGCGAGACCCGTCTCGGCGGTCCAGCCGGAGATGTCCACGGCGGTGCCGTTGAGCGTCGCCGAGCGC
This sequence comes from uncultured Actinoplanes sp., assembly GCA_934667465.1. Lineage (GTDB taxonomy): Bacteria > Actinomycetota > Actinomycetes > Mycobacteriales > Micromonosporaceae > Actinoplanes. Next base: position 2,552 of record CAKUMG010000609.1, read on the forward strand.
AGCTCGGCGGCGGCCACCTCGATGAAGGTCGCCGCGCCCGGCTCGGTGCAGCGGAACGTGACCTCGGTGACGGAACGGAACCGGCCGTCACCGGGGCGGCCCTCGCCGTCCGTCAGGTCCAGCGCGATGTCGTATCCGGTCACCTCGAGCAGGCGGGCCCGCTCGGCGGCCTCGACCTGGGTCAGGTTACGAACTCCGGCCACGATCACTCTCCCCTTTGCCGGCCGGGGCGACGGCGCCCCGGCCCGAAGCTGTCAAGGCCACCCTATGTGGTGACCACACCTTCTCGTCAGGTGTGGTCACCATGCAGCGGTCCGCCGGCCCGGGTCCCCCAACCGGTGCGGGTGTCAATGCGGGAAAAACATCACGTCGGGGCCCCGCCGGTCGTTGGATGGGGGTGATGACAGTCACCTGATCGGAGGCTTTCCGATGGAGGAGAGCAACAGCACCACCCGCACCCTCGCCGTGGACCGCGGATCCTGGGACGGCCTGCCCGCCGACGTCGCCGCCATGGTGGCGCCGCCGGTCACCGTGTCCAGCTTCCCGGCCAGGGAAGGAGAGCAGCGGGCGGCCCGCGAGGCCCGCCTTCGCAAGAACATGTCGCCGAGCGCCGGCTACGCCCGGCGCCGTTCGGTCTGACAGGTGGGAGCGCCCGGCCCACCCCGCGGGTGGGTCGTGGCGGGTCGGTAGGTTCGGCGGCATGACGGTCGTGCACCCGATCCGCCGAGCCTGGATCACCACCGGTGGCACCGGCGCGCAGAACTATGACGAGTTCGCCGACGACGCCGAGATCACTGAGATCATCGCCGCCAACCCGCTCAGTTCGCTGGGCATCGAGATGCCGCACCGCGCCCCCGGCGCCGTCGGCCGGCCCTTCCTCGACTGCCTGCCCGACGCGGCTGCCCGCCTCGCCGGTCAGAAGGAGGACGGCAGCTACACCCCGGCGCAGGACGCCGTCGTCCTGTACCGCATCAGCGCGCCCGGGGAGCCGTCCGCGTACGGCCTCTGGGCCATGGTCGACACCGACCAGATCTCCACCAGCGCCGACGAGCCCGGCCTGGTCATCCGCAACGAGGACGTGTTCATCGCCAAGGTCCGCGAGCGCGTCGCGCTGGCGGAGGCGCTGGGGACGCTGCTCTCCCCGGTGCTGCTGCTGCAGACCGGCAAGGGCGCCGACCTGCACCACGCGCTCGCCGCGGCCGCCGACGCCGCCGGGGCGCCCGACGCGACCGATCTCGATCAGAGCGGTCGCACGCACGCGATCTGGGTGGTCCGCGACGTCGAGCTCCGCAACGAGCTGACCGCGCTGGCCGGCGGGGGCGAGCTGGTGGTCGCCGACGGCAACCACCGCAGCCTGGCCGCGCAGACCGGCGGGCTGTCGCGCTTCCTCGCCGTCGTGACCACGCCCGAGTCGGTCGCGATCCAGCCTTACAACCGTCTCGTCGCCGGCGTCGGCATCGACGATCTGGTGACGCGGCTCACCACGGCCGGTGCGCGGGTCGAGGAGCTGCCGCGGCCCGCCGAGGTGCCTGCCAAGGGCACGATCGAGCTGTACGCGGGGGGCAAGTCGTACGCGATCGTCCTCCCCCGGGCCGACGGCGCGAGCGCCGTGGAGAACCTCGACCACGCGCTCGTGGAGCGGGTGCTGCTGCGCGACGTGCTCGGGCTCGACCCGGGCGACAAGCGCATCTCGTACGTGGGTGGCGACTACCCGGCCTCCTGGCTGCGCGACGAGGTCGGTGCGGGCCGCGCCGACCTGGCCGTGCTGATCGCGCCCGTGACGGTCGAGGACTTCGTGGCCGTCAACCTGCAGCGCCAGAAGCTGCCCCGCAAGAGCACGTGGTTCACCCCCAAGGCCCGGGGCGGCCTGGTCCTGGCGCAGCTCGGCTGATGCTCCACCCCCAGGTGGCCGCCTCGCTGGCGGTGCGGCGGCGGCTGAGCGCCGAGGTGCTCGCCGCCGACCCGTACGAGCAGCTGCTCTTCGCCCGCAAGGCGATGGAGGAGGCCGTCGAGGCCGAGTGCGGCCCGGCGATCCCGCTGCCGGTGGTGGTCGACGTGGACGCGGACGGGGTGC
>CAKUMG010000610.1 GCA_934667465.1 uncultured Actinoplanes sp.
TCACGGTGCCCGGATCGTGCGCGTCGCCGCCCAGCCGGGAGACGATGCCGTTCGAGATCGCGCCGAGGATCGCCGCGACCAGCGCCTGACCGATGGAGCGCGAGAACATCACGGTTCCCGACGCGACCCCGCGCTCCTCCCACGCGACGGTCGACTGCACGGCCACGAGCGACGGCACCGCCGTGAAGACGACAGCCGCGCCGGGTGACGGCGGCGCACCGATCAGGCCGCTCACCGCTCCGAAGTCCGTGGCGAGCAGGGACGGCGCCGCGAAGCCCCGGCCCGGTGGTGCCCCCGCCGGCCCGGACGCGAACGGCACCGCCAGCAAGCCGGCCCCGCAGCTGAGCCGCCCCATCGAGCCCGGCCCGACGGACACGACCCGCCCCGCGGCGAGCAAGCCGAGCGAGGCGACCAGGTCCGCGAGCAAGCCGGCTGACACGACGGGGCCCGCGGGCAGAACGGGCGGGGCGACCGGGCCCGCGGCGAGCAAGCCGGTCCCGCAGCTGAGCCGCCCGATCGGCCCGGACGCGCAGCCGGTCGACCTCGAGGCCACCCAGACGATGTCGCCCGCCGCCGGCGAGATGATCGGCGGTTTCGGCCTGGCCAGCGCGCCCACCGGCCGCCGGGTCCGCGCTCGGCTCGCCCGGTTCAACGCGCCGTGGCAGAGCACCCAGGTCAGCGAGGTGCTCGAGCCGCTGATCGCCACCCACCGGGCCAGCCACCCCAAGGCCGACGGGCGCGCGCTGCAGCGGGCGTTCGACGTCGCCGCCCGCTGGCACTCGGGGCAGTACCGCAAGTCCGGCGACCCGTACATCACGCATCCGCTCGCCGTCGCGACCATCCTGGCCAACCTGGGCATGGACACGACGACGCTGGTGGCGGCGCTGCTGCACGACACCATCGAGGACACCGACTACGGCCTCGAGCAGATGCGCACCGACTTCGGCGGCGAGGTGGCGCTGCTGGTCGACGGCGTGACCAAGCTCGACCGGGTCAAGCTCGGCGACGCCGCGAAGGCCGAGACCATCCGCAAGATGGTCGTGGCGATGGCCAAGGACCCCCGGGTGCTGGTCATCAAGCTGGCCGACCGGCTGCACAACATGCGGACCCTGACGTTCCTGCCACGGCCCAAGCAGGAGCAGAAGGCCAAGGAGACGCTCGAGATCCTGGCGCCGCTGGCGCACCGCCTCGGCATGAACACGATCAAGTGGGAGCTCGAGGACCTCGCGTTCGGCACGCTGTTCCCGAAGCGGTTCGAGGAGATCAACCGGCTGATCGGCGAGCACCAGCCGCAGCGGGAGGCGCTGCTGCGCCAGGTGACCAACCGGGTCCAGCTCGACCTCAAGTCCGCCAAGATCAAGGCGGAGGTCACCGGCCGGCCGAAGCACCTCTACTCGATCTACCAGAAGATGATCGTGCGGGGCCGGGACTTCAACGACATCTACGACCTGGTCGGGGTGCGCGTCCTGGTGGACACGGTCCGGGACTGCTATGCGGCGCTGGGCGTGATCCACGCCAACTGGCAGCCGGTGCCGGGCCGGTTCAAGGACTACATCGCGATGCCGAAGTTCAACATGTACCAGTCGTTGCACACGACGGTCATCGGCCCGACCGGCAAGCCGGTCGAGATGCAGATCCGCACGTTCGCGATGCACCGGACGGCGGAGTTCGGCATCGCCGCGCACTGGAAGTACAAGGAGCAGAAGGGCGCGACGATCGTCGGCCCGCCGGCCCACATCGACGAGATGACCTGGCTGCGGCAGCTGCTCGACTGGCAGCGCGAGGCGAGCGACCCCAGCGAGTTCCTGGATGCGCTGCGCTTCGACCTGTCCAGCCAGGAGGTGTACGTCTTCACGCCCAAGGGCGACGTCATCCCGCTGCCGACCGGGTCGACGCCCGTGGACTTCGCCTACGCGGTGCACACCGAGGTCGGGCACAAGACGATCGGCGCGCGGGTCAACGGCAAGCTGGTGCCGCTGGAGTCGACGCTGTCCAACGGCGACGTCATCGAGATCTTCACGTCGAAGTCGGCGACGGCCGGGCCCACGCAGGACTGGCTGGGCTTCGTCAAGAGCCCGCGGGCGCGCACGAAGATCCGGCAGTACTTCAACAAGGAGCGCCGCGAGGAGGCGATCGAGGACGGCAAGGAGGCGATCGTCAAGGCGATGCGCAAGCAGGGCCTGCCCCTGCAGCGCATGCTGACGAGCGACAACCTGACCACGATCGCCCGCGACCTGCACCTGGCCGACGTGGCCTCGCTGTACGCCGCGGTCGGTGAGTCCACGGTCTCCGCGCAGTCGGTGGTGCAGAAGCTCGTCGCCGGGTTCGGTGGCGAGGAGGGCGCGGTCGAGGACATCGCCGAGACCGCCGTCGCGACCCGGCCGCCGCGCAACCGGACGTCCGCGCAGGACCCGGGTGTCGTGGTCAAGGACGTCAGCGACGTGTGGGTGAAGCTGGCCCGCTGCTGCACGCCGGTGCCGGGCGACGCGGTGTTCGGCTTCGTCACCCGCTCGGGCGGCGTCAGCGTGCACCGCGAGGACTGCGCCAACGCCGAGGACCTGCGCGAGCAGAGCGAACGCGTGGTCGAGGTGAGCTGGAAGCCGACGTCCGCGTCGACGTTCCTGGTCGCCATCCAGGTGGAGGCGCTCGACCGGCACAAGCTGCTGGCGGACGTCACCCGGGTCCTCAGCGAGGAGCGCGTCAACATCCTGTCCGCGACGGTCACCACGACCCGCGACCGGGTGGCGGTCAGCCGCTTCACGTTCGAGATGGCGGACCCGAAGCACCTGGGCCACCTCGTCGCCGCCGTCCGCAAGGTCGACGGCGTCTTCGACGCCTACCGCGTCACCTCCGGAGCCTGAGCCCCGGGGCGCGCTCGGAAGAACGCGCCCCGGGACACATCAGACCGCGCTCGGAAGAACGCGCCCCGGGACACCTCAGACGGCGAGGAGCCGCCGTACGCTTTCGTCGTCGCGCAGGTCGGCGGCCTCGCCGGAGCGGACCACCTCGCCCGCGTCGAGGATCACGAAGCGGTCCGCGAGCCGCAGCGCCAGCTCGTAGTACTGCTCCACCAGCAGGATCGTGATCCCCGAGGCGTGCAACTGCCGGATCGCGTCCTCGATCTCGGCCACCACCGACGGCTGGATGCCCTCGGTCGGCTCGTCCAGCAGCAGCATGCGCGGCCTGCCGAGCAGGGCACGCGCGATGGCGAGCTGCTGCTGCTGACCGCCCGACAGGAACCCGGCCCGCCGGCCCAGCAGCCCGCGCAGAGCGGGGAAGAGGTCGAGGGCGTCGTCCAGGCTGCCGCCGCGCTGCGCCACCTGCAGGTTCTCGGCAACGGTGAGCTGCGGGAACGTCTCGTGGCCCTGGGGCACATAGCCGAGCCCGAGCCGCACCCGCTGATGCACCGGCATCCGGGTGACGTCCCGGCCGTCGAAGTGCACCGAACCGGAGCGGGCCGGGAGCACCCCGGTCACCGCCTTGAGCAGCGTGGTCTTGCCGACGCCGTTGCGGCCCATGAGGCAGGTCAGCGACCCCGCCGGGACGGACACGTCGACGCCGAACAGGACCTGCGCCCGCCCGTACGCGACCTGCAGTTGGGAGACCTGGAGCATCAGACCGCCTCCTTCCGTGAGCCGGACCGTCCGAGGTAGACCTCTTGGACCCGCGGGTCGGCCTGGATCTCCGCCACCGTGCCCTCGCGCAGCAGCCGCCCCTCGTGCAGGACGGTGACCGTGCTGGCGAAGCGCCGCAGGAACGCCATGTCGTGCTCGACGACCAGGACCGTGTGGTCGCGGGCCACGGATTGCAGCAGCTCGCCGGTGCGGTCGCGTTCGTCGCGGCTCATCCCGGCCACCGGCTCGTCGAGCAGCAGCAGGCGGGGTCGCTGCACGACGAGCATGCCGATCTCGAGCCACTGCCGCTGGCCGTGCGAGAGGACGCCGGCCGGTCGCCCGGCGACGTCGGTGAGGCCGATGACGTCGAGCGCGGACGCCACGTCGTCGGTGACGCCGCGCCGCCGCCGGAGCAGGGCGGCGGGTCCGCGCCGGAAACCCGCGGCCAGGTCGAGGTTGTCGAGGACGCTGAGCTCCTCGAAGACGACCGAGGTCTGGAACGTACGGCCGACGCCCGCGCGCACGATCCGATGCTCCCGCTTGCCGACGAGTTCCTCGCCCGCGAACCGCACCGACCCGGACGCCGGCCGGGTCAGCCCGGTGACGACGTCGATCAGCGTGGTCTTCCCGGCGCCGTTGGGTCCGATGAGGAACCGCAGCTCGCCGGCGTCGAGCGTGAAGTCCAGGTCCGTGACGGCGTGGAACCCGGAGAACACGACGTTGAGCCCGCGGACCTCCAGGAGCGCGCTCATACCCGTACCCCCTCAAGCGTTTTGCGGCGGAAGGAAAGCAGGCCGGCCAGCCCGCGCGGCGCCCACAGCATCACCGCGACGAACAGCGCCCCCTGCACGTAGAGCCACCCGTCGGGCCACACCTCGCTGAAGTAGGTCTTGGCGTAGTGGAACAGCAGCGCGCCCCCGACCGCACCGGCGAGCGAGAAGCGCCCGCCGATCGCGACGCCCACCAGCAGCTCGAGCGACGCGACGATGCCCAGGTTGGCGGGGGA
>CAKUMG010000611.1 GCA_934667465.1 uncultured Actinoplanes sp.
CCAGGTCGTCCTCGGTGTACGGCGCGACGGAATAGCCGTCGAGCGCCGCGATCCAGAACCGCGCCAGCGACGCCGGCCGCTCGCAGTCGATCACGATGTCCTTGATCCTGGCCATGGCCTGACAATAACGACACATCGCCGCGCCTGCATCGATGTAAGCGTAGTTACAGTAACTACGCTTACATAGGACTGTCCGGGTCGCTGCCGACGTCTCGCCTTACCGTCAGGCTCGGACCCTTCTGGCGTTGATGTAGATCGTTCCCGAGGATCGGACGGTGTCCATGTCGGAGGCTTTCGAGGAGACACCGCTGTGGCGCCGGACCCTCGGTGCGTCCGGTGGTCAAGAGGCGAGCGGGCGACCGCGATCCGGATGCGCCGTCCGCAGCTCAGCCGCGGAGCCAGCCGACGAGGCGGCCGACCTGGAGGGTGAGGACGAGGCGCCCGTCGGCGACCATGGCGCGGCGGAAGTCGTCCCAGTCCGGGTGGTCGCCGGCCAGCCGGCGGTAGATGTCGATCAGTTCCTCGACCGTGGCGTCGTGGGGGTCCGCCGACGGGGCGGAGAAGGAGGCCTCCACCTCGGCGGCGACGTAGCCGCCGTCCGGGGAGCCGACGCGGATCGTGCCGCGCGGGTCGCGGCGGAGGTTGGCGACCTTGGCGAGGGAGCCCATGGTGGAGATGCGCAGGGTGCGGGTGGCCCCGTCGGCGGCGTAGCCGACGTCGGAGAGTTGGGGGCGCCCGTCCTTCCTGATGGTGGCGAGGGTGCAGACGGTGGCTTTCTCGACGACGTTCCACAGCTCGGCATCGGACATGTGCCCACAGTAGAACGCCGCGGTGCCCGTGTGGGGCACCGCGGCGCGGGAACTACCGCGGGATCAGAGCTTGGCGCACTGACCCAGCTTGAGCGGCTTGCCGGCGATCGGCAGACCGTTGTTCACCGGGGCCGGCTGGTTGCCGGAGCAGGTGAGGATGCCGTTGATCGTGTCGGCGGCGAGGACCGTCGCCGACTTGTTGTTCAGCAGGGTGGCGCCGGCCTTCAAGGTCGACTTCTCCACCTGTACGGGACCGGACCCCGTCACTGTCACCGGACCGGTGACCGTGGCGCCGAGCAGCGAGACCGAGCCCGCGCCGGTCGCCGTGACCGCCGCCTTCAGCGTGGCGCCGTCCACCCGCAGCGACGCACCCCGCGAGACGGTGACCAGGCCGGTGACCGTGGCGCCGCCGGTGATGCACGTGACGCCGGACTTGACCGTCACCGCGCCCACCACCTTGTCGGCGATGGTCGTGGTGCAGGCCGGGGCCGGCTTGCCGAGCAGTTCGAGCTCGGCGAGCGTGGTGGTGGCCTCGCCCGTGTTCGCCGTGACGTCGAGCCGGTAGTGCGTGTAGCGGCCCGGCTTGGCGACCTTGAACGGCTTGGTCTGGAGGCGCCAGTCGAACACGACGTCGGCGCGCGTGTCGATGGTGGTCCAGGTCGTGCCGTCGTACGAGCCGGAGAGCGTCCACGACTTGGGGTCGCCGGCCACCGCGCCCGACGTCAGCGTGTAGTAGTCGGCCTGCCGGCCGGTGCTGAACGCGTACGGGATGGACGGGGTTGCCGTGTCGAAGACCGTTCGGGTGGCGCTGGTGTCGTCGAAGAGCGCCGGCGTGGCGGAGCCGGGCCCGGTCAGGTCGCGCAGCGGGGAAGCCACGGCATCACCGGTCGTCAAAGAAGAGGGCGGCGAGCCGGCACCCCACTTGGACGGCGACGAGCCCATCGCGAAGTCAAGCGTCGCGCCCTTGGCGAGCAGGTCGTGGGGGAGCGACGTCGATGTGTACGCCTTCCCGTTGACCTTGAGCGACTGCACGTACACGTTCTTGTCGCTGTTCTGGGGCGCGTTGACGACGAGCTTCCTGCCGTTCTCGAGGTTCACGGTTGCCTTGGTGAACAGCGGCGAGCCGATCGCGTACTCCGGCTTGCCCATCTGCAGCGGGTAGAAGCCGAGCGCGCTGAAGATCTGCCAGGCGCTCATCTCGCCGTTGTCCTCGTCACCCGGGTAGCCCTGGCCGATCTCGCTGCCGAGGAACTGCCGGGACAGCGTCTCGCGGACCAGCGCCTGCGTCTTGTGGGGCTGACCTGCGTAGTTGTACATGTACGGGATGTGGTGCGACGGCTGGTTGCTGAAGCCCCACTGGCCCATCCGGACGTCGCGCGCCTCCAGCATCTCGTGGATGGTGCCGCCGTACGAGCCGGGGAACGTGGCCGTCTCCGGCGTGGAGAAGAACGTGTCCAGCTTCTTCGCGAGCCCGTCCTTGCCGCCGTACAGGTTCGCCAGCCCCTGACCGTCCTGCGGCACGTGGAACGCCATGTTCCAGCCGTTGGTCTCGGTGTAGTCGTAGCCCCACACGCGCGGGTCGTACGTCTCCGGGGTGTGCCGCCACTTGCCGGAGCTGTCCTTGCCCTGGAAGAAGTCGACGGCCGGGTCGAACATGTTCACGTAGTTGAGGGCGCGGTTGCGGAAGTACTCGGCCTGCTCGGCGTACTCCTTGGCCTTGGGTCCGCCCTTCTTGGCCAGCGCCTCGGCCATGTTGGCGATGCCGAAGTCGTTGATGTAGCCGTCGAGCGCCCAGCTCATGGCCTCACCGGTGGCGTCGCTCGGCGTGTAGCCCTTGAAGATCGAGCTGGCCAGCGCCTTGCGGCCCACGTTGTCGTTGGGCGGCGTGACTGTCGCATTCCGGACCGCGGCCTGATACGTCTCCTCGACGGCGATGCCGGGGACACCCTTGAGGTACGCGTCGGCGAACGCCACGTCCGAGCTGGTGCCCACCATCAGGTTCGCGTAGCCCGGCGCGGACCAGCGCGAGATCCAGCCGCCGTCCCGGTACTGCTGCACGAAGCCGTCCACCATCTCGCCCGCCTGCTTCGGCGTGAGCAGCGAGTACGCCGGCCAGGTGGTGCGGTAGGTGTCCCAGAAGCCGTTGTTCACGTATACCTTGCCGTCCTTGACCGGTGCCCCGGTCCGGGTCGGCGTGCTGGCCGGGCTCGTCACCGCGGACTGCACGGTGTGCTTGTAGACGGGCGCCGCGGCGGTGCCGGTGTTCTCGAACGCCGAGTTCGGGTAGAGGAACAGCCGGTAGAGGTTCGAGTACAGCGTGACCAGCTGGTCCTCGCTCGCACCCTCGACCTCGACGGTCCTCATCTTGGCTTCCCAGGCGGCCTGCGCCTGCGCGCTGACCGAGGCGACGGTGGCGTCGGCGGCGAGCTCCAGCTCCAGGTTGTGCTTCGCCTGGTCGACGCCGATCAGCGAGGTGGCGATGCGCATGGACACGGTCCTGTCCGCGCCCGCGTCCACCTTGACGTAGCCGGTCGACGGCCGGTTGCCGGTGGGCAGCATGCCGCTCGCGGTGATCGGGGCGTCCACGGTGGCGTACACGAACATCCGGGTCCAGCCGGCGGAGAGGCCGCCGCTGTTGACGTCGGTCCAGCCGGTGATGGTCCGGTTGGCGGCGTCGATGGTGAGCCCCGAGTTGCCGTTGACGTTGTCGAAGATCAGGTTCGCGTTCGCGTCGGGGAACGTGAAGTCGAAGATGGCCGCGTGGTCGGTCGGCGCGAACTCCGTCTTGAGCCCGTTGTCGAAGGTGACCCCGTAGTGGTACGGCTTCGCGACCTCGTTCTCGTGGCCGAAGGCGAGCGCGCGGTTGGCGCGGTTCGCGTCCGGGGTGCCGGCGGCGACCGAGGGCATCACCTGGAACGTCTGCCGGTCACCCATCCACGGGCTGGGCTCGTGGCTGGTGGAGAACGCCTGCAGCGTGGGCCGGTTCTGGGCGTTGTTCGCGCGGTGGTACTCGTACAGCCAGCTGGTCGTCCCGGCGTTGGTGACCGGGGTCCAGAAGTTGAAGCCGTGCGGGACCGCGGTCGCGGGGAAGTTGTTGCCCCGGGAGAAACTGCCGCTCGACTGGGTGCCGCGGCGCGTGTCCGCGTACTCGGCGAGTGTGGTCCTGGGTTTGGCGGGCTCGACCTCGCTGAGGGCGATGTCGTCGAACCAGGCGCGGAAGCTCTCCGCCGGCCCCTTCGGCTTGTCGTAGCCGACCAGGATCCGGTCGACGGTCTTGCCCTTGGCAACCGCGCCGATCCGGGCGGTCCGCTTGTTCCACTGCTGGATGTAGAGCGTGTCCGACTCGCCCTGCGCCCGCGGGCTGAGCCCGAAGCCGTTGGTGTCCTTCGCGCCGAGCTGCGACAGGTACGTGCCGTCGGTGAACGCGAGGTCGACAGCCGTGTACGTCGCCGGGTTGCTCAGGTCGTCGCGCGTGCCCTCGGGGAACACCAGGTACGACAGCTCGGTGTCCGCGGTGACGGCGACATCGACGTCGTAGACCTTGTTGTACGAGTACCCGCGGCCCTCGGCGGTGTGCCGCCCGGAGAGCTGGAACGCCCTGAGCCCGGTGTAGCCGGCGTTCGACTTCGCGGTCGGCGCTCCGGCCGGCCCGTGGCCGATCCGGCTCTGCAGCGGCGCGGCCGCGCCGGGCGGATCGGTCGGCTCGCCGGCCAGGCTCGAGCGAAAGAAGGTCGACAGGTTCAGGATCATCGCCTCCGCCCCTGCCCGCTTGCCCGACATGACCAGCGCCGAGATCGAGTTCAGC
>CAKUMG010000612.1 GCA_934667465.1 uncultured Actinoplanes sp.
CGCACTGCGCCGCGCCGGACGCGGGCGGCCGGACACCGTCGGACTTCCCCCTCGCCCGGCTCGACCAGGCCGCCGTGGACCGCCTCGCCGGGACCGGCGGCGCCGTGGAGGACATCTACCCGCTGACCGCGATGCAGGCCGGCATGGTGTTCCACGGCAGCGGCCCGGACAGCGGCGGCGTCTACCTGCAACAGACCACCTTCGTCCTCGACGGCGTCGAGGACCCGGGGCTGCTCGCCCGCGCCTGGCAGCAGGTCACCGACCGCACCCCGGTCCTGCGCAGCGCGATCGCCGGGGACGGGCTGACCGAGCCCGTGCAGGTCGTGCATCGCGACGCCCGGATCCCGGTCACCCACCGGGACTGGACGGGGCACAGCGGCGAGACCCGCCGCGACGCCCTGCGCACGCTGCTCGACGAGGGCCGCGCCACGGGCCTGGACCTGACCCGCGCGCCCCTGCAACGGCTCGTGCTCGCCCGGCTCTCGGCCACCGAGGTGCAGGTCGTGTGGACGTTCCATCACCTGCTGCTCGACGGCTGGAGCATCTTCCAGGTCCTGTCCGACGTCTTCGCCTGTCACGCCGCCCTGCGCCGCGGCACCCCGGCGGAGCTGCCGCACCGCCGCCCGTTCCGCGACCACGTCGCCTGGCTCGCCGCGCAGGACGACGAGCCCGCCGAGCAGCACTGGCGTACCGCGCTGGCCGGGTTCGCGGCACCCACCCCGCTGCCGTACGACCGGGAACCCGCACCGGGGGCCGGTGTCCGCTCCGCGCTGCGCCGCACGACCACCCTCGGCGAACCGGCCACGCGGCGCATCGAGGACCTCGCCCGCGGCAACGGCCTGACCCTCAACACGCTCGTGCAGGGCGTCTGGGCCCTGCTGCTCGCCCGGCACAGCGGGCAGCGCGACGTCTGCTTCGGCGCCACCGTCTCCGGCCGCCCGGCCGGCCTGGCCGGCGCCGATGCGATCACCGGGCTGTTCATCAACACGCTGCCGGTCCGGGTGGACGCCGACCCGCACGCGCAGACGCTGCCGTGGCTGCGGGCTCTGCAGGAGTCCCAGATCGAGGCACGCCAGCACGAGCACCTGCCCCTGGCCCGGCTGCGCGCGCTCAGCGACGTCCCGCCCGGCGGTGGCCTCTTTGACAGCATCGTGGTCTTCGAGAACTACCCGATCGACGACGACGCCGCCCGCACCCACGGGCTGCGGCTGCGCGACCTCGACGCGGTGGAGACCACGAACTTCCCGCTCAGCCTGCTCGTGTATCCCGGGCCGCAGCTGTCGCTGGCGCTCGGCTACGACCCCGCCTGCTTCGACGAGGCCACCGCGCGGCGGCTCAGCGGGCACCTGCACGCGCTGCTCACCGCGCTCGCGGAGGACCCGCACCGGCCGATCGGGCGGCTGCCCATGCTCACCGTCGCCGAACGCGAGCAGGTGCTGCACACCTGGAACGACACCGCCCACCCGGTCCCGGACGTCACGCTGACCGATCTGCTGGCCGCGCAGGCCGCCCGCAGCGGTTCGGCCCCGGCGGTCACCTTCGAGGACACCACCCTGTCGTACGCCGAGCTGGCCCGTTGGTCCGACCGGCTCGCCGCCCGCCTCGCCGCCGCCGGGGCGGGCCCGGAGCACTGCGTCGCCGTGGCGCTGCCCCGCTCGGCGGAACTGGTCGTGGCGCTCGTCGCGGTCCTCAAGTCCGGCGCCGCCTATCTGCCCGTGGACCCGGACCTGCCCGCCGCCCGCGTCGCGACGATGCTCGCCGACGCCCGCCCGGCCCTGGTGCTCGACGACCCCGCCGCCGTGCGCGCCGCCCGGGACGACACCGACCCCGCACCCGGGCACCTGGCGCAGCCGGGCCCCGGCCACCCGGCGTACGTCATCTACACCTCCGGCTCGACGGGCAGGCCCAAGGGCGTCGCCGTGCCACACCGGGGCATCGTCAACCGGTTGCTCTGGATGCAGCACGAGTACCGGCTCACCGGCGCCGACGTGGTCCTGCAGAAGACCCCGGCCGGCTTCGACGTGTCGGTCTGGGAGTTCTTCTGGCCGCTGATCATCGGGGCGCACCTCGTGGTGGCCCGGCCCGGCGGGCACCGCGAGCCGGCCTACCTGGCGCAGCTGATCCGCTCCGCCGGGGTGACCACCGTCCACTTCGTGCCGTCGATGCTGCGCGCCTTCCTGGCCGAACCGGCAGCGGCGGCCTGCACCGGGCTGCGCCGCATCGTGTGCAGCGGCGAGGCGCTGCCCGCCGACGTCGCCGCGGCCGCCCGGGAGTTGCTGCCTGCCGGGCTGCACAACCTGTACGGCCCGACCGAGGCGTCCGTCGACGTCACCTACCATCCGTGCGGCCCGTCCGACGGCGGCGGCGCGTCGGTGCCGATCGGCCGGCCGGTGTGGAACACCCGCAGCCACGTGCTCGACCACGAACTGCGGCCGGTGCCGCCGGGCGTACCCGGCGAGCTCTACCTGGCGGGGGTGCAGCTCGCCCGCGGCTACCTGCACCGGCCCGGGCTGACCGCGCAGCGCTTCGTCGCCGACCCGTACGGGGCGCCGGGGGAGCGGATGTACGCCACCGGCGACCTGGCGGCGTGGCGTCCCGACGGCTCGCTCACCTTCCTCGGCCGCACCGACCACCAGGTCAAGATCCGTGGCAACCGGATCGAGCCCGGCGAGATCGAGGCGGCGCTGGCCCGGCTGCCCGGGGTGACCCAGGCGGTGGTCGTGGCCCGCGACGACCGGCTGATCGCCTATCTCGTGCCGCCGCCCGGCGAGCAGCCGGACCCGGACCGGCTGCGCGCCGCGCTCGCCACCGAACTGCCGTCGTCCATGGTTCCCTCGGCATTCGTCGTGCTGGACCGGCTGCCGCTGAGCGCCAACGGCAAACTCGACCGCGCGGCCCTGCCGGCCCCCGAGTTGCGCGCCGCGACCGCCGCCGAGCCGGTCGCACCGCGCACCGAGGCCGAGACCGTCCTGGCCGGCATCTGGGCCGAGGTGCTCGGCACCGACCGGGTCGGCGTCCACGACAGCTTCTTCGACCTGGGCGGTGACTCCATCCGCAGCATGCTCGTCGCGTCCCGCGCCGGCGCCGCGTTCGGTCTCGCCCTCAGCCCCCGCGACATCCTCACCGCCCGCACCGTGGCCGCCCTCGCCGAGCTCGTGGAGGACCGCATCCTCCGCGAGCTGGAGAGCCTGGCCGCCGGTACCGGCGAACCCCGATAAGGAGCCACAGATGTCGTCCGAGCAGCAGAGCCGCATCGACGCCCTGCCCGCCCACCTGCGCCAGGCCCTGCGCCAGCGCCTCGGTGGTTCCGCACCCGCCGCCCCGGTCGCCGACCGGATCCCGCCCGCGCCGCCCGGCGTACCGCTGCCGCTGTCCTTCTCCCAGCAGCGGCTGTGGTTCCTGGACCGGTTCCAGCCCGGCGGCACCGACTACAACAGCGCGCTCGCCCTGCGCCTGCGAGGGCCGCTGGACCACCCGGCGCTGACCCGCGCGATCCGGGCCCTCGCCACCCGCCACGACGCGCTGCGCACCACGTTCGACGACGTCGACGGCGCCGCGATCCAGGTGGTCCACCCGGTACCCGACCTCGACGTGCCGCTGACCGACACCACCGAGGACGACCTGGCGGACCTGCTGGACGCGGGCTGCACCGTCCCCTTCGACCTGCGGCACGGCCCGCTGTTCCGCGCGGCCCTGTTCCGGACCGCCGCCGACGACCACGTCCTGCTGCTGACCGCGCACCACATCGTCACCGACGGGTGGTCCATGGGCCTGCTCGTCGCCGACCTGGGCGCGCTTTACGCCGCCGCCCGTACGGGCACCCCCAGCCCGCTGCCCGAGCCCGGCCTGCGCTACGCCGACTTCGCCGTCTGGCAACGCCGGCAGGCCGACGGCGGGACTGCCCGCCGCCACACCGCCTACTGGGCCGCGCAGCTCGCCGGGCTGGAGCCCTTCGACCTGCCCACCGACCGGCCCCGCCCCGCCGTACGCACCTCGCACGGCGCCGTGCACCGTTTCGCCGTGCCCGCGGCCGTGTCCGCCCGCCTGGGCGAGCTGGCCCGCGCGCACGACACCACCCTGTTCACCGTGCTGACCGCCGCCTGCACGCTGCTCTTCTCCCGCTACGCCGGGCAGGACGACGTGGCGCTCGGCACCGTGGTGTCCGGCCGCAACCGGCTGTTCGACGTGATGGTGCTGCTGCACGACGAGCGGCGGGCCGGCCCGGCGCTGGACGGGCTGCGCGTCGACGAGGTCGAGCTGTCCCGCCGTGCCGCCACCGTGGACGTCTCGGTGGAGTTCGAGCGCCGCGGCACCGCCCTGTCCGGCTTTCTGGAGTACAACACCGACCTGTTCGACGCCGCCACGATCGAGCGGATGACCGGGCATCTGCTGATCCTGCTCGACGCCGTCTCGGCGCGGCCCGCCGAACCGCTGACCACGGTCTCCATGCTCGGCGCCGGCGAGCGCGAGCAGGTGCTGGCCGGGGGGAACGCCAGCGGCGCCGACGTACCGGACGGCACGTTCGCCGACCTGTTCGAGGCGCAGACCGACCGCACCCCGGACGCCACCGCGCTGGTCTGCCGGGACGCCACGCTGACCTACGCCGAGCTCG
>CAKUMG010000613.1 GCA_934667465.1 uncultured Actinoplanes sp.
GGCCGGAACAGCGTCAGGCTCATCGGGCCCGGCGCCACCGCGGCCACCGCGAACATCCCCCGGGCGTCGGCGGTGACCCGCAACGCGACCCCGGCGGGCCCGCGCACCTCGATCTCCGCCGCCTCCTGCGGGAACAGGTGCCCGATCAGGCGGCGGTTGTCACCCACCGCCTCGACCTGTACCGCGACGATCACCTCGTCCCGGCCGCGCTCGTCGACGACCTGGAACGTCAGCTGGCGCGGCTGCGGCACCGTGGTGCTGCCCCGGACGGCGACCGCCTGCCGGGTGACGGCTGCGCCGCCGCTGTGCGAGTCCTCGACCAGGCGGGCCAGCTCCGCGTCGAGGCTGCGCAGGGCGAAGCTCTCCTTGGCGAACGCGACGAGGTCCGCCGGCGGCGGGTCGGCCTGGCGGAACATCGCCGCGAGCCGGTCGAGCAGCAGCTCGTCCTGGCCGGGCGGCGGTGGCTCGTCGTCGGAATCGAGGGCGTCGGCGGGGTCGGTCACGGGGGTCTCCTCAGGCGGGGGCACGACACGGAGCTACGTGTCAACTACTTTTCACGAGTCGTGGCCCGGGCCGTCGATACCTTCTGTCAGGAATTTGCGCAGTTGGGACAGGCAGCGCTGCCGGGTGGGGCCGAGGCTCCCGATGGGAATGTTGAGCGAGCGCGCCGCCAGCTCGTACGACGGGCGGCGGTCCTCGGCGTCGACGACCAGCACCCGCAGCACCCGCTGGCAGCGCGGCATCAGCTTGTGGAAAGCCTCCCACAGCTCGGCGTCGCGCGCGGCGACCAGCGCCGGCTGGGCCGGGTCGCCGTCGGGCCCGGACTCCCGGTCGAGCAGCCACGTCTCGTCGACCAGCTGCACCCGGCGCGAGCGGCGCAGCGCCGCCCGGGCCTCGTTGCGGCAGGTCGTGCCGAGCCAGGCGCCGAACCGGGCCGGGTCGCGCAGCGCGCCGAGGCTCTCCACGGCCCGCAGCCATGTCTGCTGGAAAACGTCGGCGGCGTCCGCCGCGCCCAGCCGGTAGATCCGGCAGATCGCCCAGACCCGCCCGCTGTACGCCTCCACCAGGGCGTCCCAGGCCGCCTTGCTGCCGTCCAGGGCCGCACCGACGAGCTTGGCGACCTCGTCGTCGGCCGGCTCGTTCACCCTCATCCTCGCCTCCGATGCCGCGTTCATCGGCGGTCGTTGATATGGGCTTCACCATAGACCACGGCCTCGGCGGGCCCGCGTGCGCGCCGGGCTTTCGCACCACCCGGCGGTGGCACCGAGCCGGACGGCCGACCCAGCCCCCGCGCCACGCCCCACCGGCGCCTCCGCGTCCCCACCGGCACCGTGGCGGACGCGGCCGCGCGCTCCCGCCGCGGATCGGCACATCTGTCGGATGGACGACTCCACCGGCATGGACTATCGTTCGGGGCACGCCGTTGCGAGTTCTTCCCCCGTGGAATTCGCAGCGGCGCCTTAATGTGCCCGCTGCGCCAATGTCCCCGCTGCGCCGTCATGCCCCCGCGGCGACCGATCCCGCCGGGCACGCCCCGCCGGACGGCGCTCGCCAGACCGGGGCCGAGCAAAGAGCCGGGGCCGAGCAGAAAGCCGGGGCCGAGGGCGCGAAGGTGCCGGGCGGGTGCGGGCCGGGTGCCATCGGGCGGACCGGCTGTGCCGCGCGCCACCCGTGACCGAAGATACCGGTGACGGTGACCGCTCGCGAAGGACTCTCCCGATGATCGTACGGCCGCGCGTGCCGGGCCACCTGCCCCGGACGGCCCTGGTGCTGATCGTGCTGACCCTGGCCGGGCTGGCGCTCGCGTTCGCGCAGGAGTCGGCGCGCTCGGCGGTACTCGGGCTGTCGCTGCTGGCGCTCGACGCCACCGGCCTCGTCTTCAGCCTGCGCGCGGCCCGGCACCCCGGCGCCCGGACCACCTGGCGCCTGGCCGCGGCCGGGCGCGGCCTGTCGCTCGTCTCCACGGTCACCTACACGCTGCACGAGCTGACCGGTGTGCGCGCCTGGTGGTGGGCCGGCGTGCTCGCCGGCATCACCGTGTTCGGGTGCCTCGGCGCGGCCGCGCTCTCGGTGTCGGCCCAGCGCCTCGAGCGCCGCCAGCGGCTCGCGTTCCTCGCCGAGGTCGTCACCGTGCTGGGCAGCGGTTTCGTGGTGGTCTGGTACTTCGTGCTGGAGCCCGTGCTGCAGGGCCCGGCCGGCCTCGGCATGGTGTACGGCGTCGGCTACCCGGTCGGTAACCTGCTGCTGCTCGTGGCGGTCAGCGCGGTCCTGCTGCGCGGCGCGGTGGCCCGGCTCAACCAGGCGCTGACCACGCTGCTCGTGGGCCAGCTGCTGTACGCGGTCGGCGACCTGGCGTTCACCGCGGTGCGCGTCAACGAGGCGCAGGCCAGCCTCACCAACCCGTTCACCTTCACCGCCCTGGTCCTCGGCTCGCTGGTCATGACCGTCGGGGCGATCCACGAGTCGGCCGGCGGCCCCGGCACCACCGAGGCGCCGGGGCGCGGCACGTCGATGCCGGCCTGGTCGATGCACCTGCCGTACGTGGCGGTCGTGCTCGGCAACGCGCTGCTGCTGGTGGCCGCGATCCGCGAGAACGCGTTCCTGCTCTGGGGCGGGCTGAGCATCGGCCAGGCCGCGATGACCTCGGCCCTCGCCGCCCGCCAGCTGATCTCGCTGCAGGACAGCCGGCGGCAGAACGTCACCGACACGCTGACCCGCCTCGCCAACGTCGCCGGCCTGCGCAAGGAGCTCGAGCAGGCGCTGCACCGCCGCGAGCCGGTCGCGCTGATGCTGCTCGACCTGGACGGCTTCAAGCAGATCAACGACCGCCTCGGGCACGACACCGGCGACCGGGTGCTGGCCGGGTTCGCCGCGCTGCTGCGCCAGTCCGTACGCCGCGGCGACGTGCCCGCGCGCGTCGGCGGCGACGAGTTCGTGGTGCTGCTGCGCGACGTCACGGGCGACGCCGACGTGGCCGCGGTCGCCTCCCGGGTGCTGGCCACCCTCGCCGCGAACCCCCTCGAGCTGGCCGGGGAGTCGATCACCGTGCGGTGCAGCATCGGGGTGGCCCCGGCGCTGCCCGGCGACACCGCCCGCGAGCTGCAGCACCGCGCCGACGTGGCGATGTACGAGTCGAAGCGCTCGGGCACCCACGGCTGCCGGGTCTACCACCCCCGGATGACCGACCGGCGCAACCGGGACGCGGCGCTCGCCGACGCCCTGGCCGGCGCGGTCGACACGGATCAGTTCCGGGTCGCGTACCAGCCGCTCGTCGATCTCGGCACCGGGCACGCCGTCGCGGTGGAGGCGCTGCTGCGCTGGGAGCACCCGGAGCTCGGCACGGTCTCCCCCGCGGAGTTCGTGCCGATCGCGGAGCGGACCGGGGCGATCAACGCGCTCGGCACGGCGGTCCTCGAGGAGGCCTGCACCCAGGTGCAGGAGTGGCGGGAGACGCTGCCCGGCGCGGGGGCGCTCTATGCCAGCGTCAACGTGTCGGCGCGGCAGCTGCAGGAGGCATCGTTCCTGCCCGGCGTGCGTGCGGTGCTCGACCGGACCGGCCTGCCCGCCGCGGCCCTGGTCCTCGAGATCACCGAGTCGGCGATCGTGGACGAGGAGGTCGCGATCCCGGCCCTGGAGGCGCTGCGCGAGCTCGGCATCCGGGTCGCCGTGGACGACTTCGGCACCGGCTACTCGTCGCTGCACCTGCTCACCCGGCTCCCGGTCGACATCCTGAAGATCGACCGGAGCTTCGTCGCCAGCCTGGACGGCACCCTGCGCGGCGCCGGGGTGGCCGAGGCGGTCATCCGGCTCGCCCGGGTGCTGGGCCTGACCACTGTCGCCGAGGGGATCGAGAGCACGGCGCAGGTCGCCGAGCTGCAGATGCTGGGCTGCTCGGTCGCGCAGGGCTACCTGTTCGCCCGGCCGATGCCCGCGGCCGACTTCACCGCGGCGATGACCGAGGGCGCCGAGGTCCCCGCGCCCTGACCGGTCACGCCCGCGGTGCGCCCACGCCCCCGCGGCGCGCCTTCACCCGCGCAGCGTGCAGGACGGGCTCGCACCCTCACCCCCGCAGCGTTGCCCTCACCCCCGCAGCGTGCAGGACGGGCTGACGCCGAAGCGGGTGCGGTAGCCGGCCGCGAACCGCCCCAGGTGCGCGAACCCGGCCTGGTAGGCGATCTCCGCGACCGTCGTGACCGCCGGGTCGGCCTGCCGCAGCATCTCGTGCGCCAGGTCGAGGCGCACGTCGCGCAGGTACGCCATGGGCGTGGTGTTCAGGTGCCGCTGGAACGCGTACTGCAGGCTGCGCCGGCTGACCAGCGCGATCCGGGACAGGTCACCGACCGTGTAGGGGCGCTGCGGCTCGGCCCGGACCGCCTCCACCACCCGGCGGACCGCACGCGGCGAGGCGGCCGGGTTGCCCTCGCCGTCGAGCAGGTGCCGGTACTGGTGGTCGGCGGCGAGCAGGAGCCCGCTGACCAGGCTGTCGCGCAGCTTGTCGCCGACGCCGGGGTGGCGGGTCAGGCCGTCGCGCTGCCGGGCGTCGACGCTGATCAGTTTGAGCAGCCGCAGCCAGGTGGCGCCCGCGCCGGCCTGCAGGTCGACCAGGGG
>CAKUMG010000614.1 GCA_934667465.1 uncultured Actinoplanes sp.
TCACCCGGCCGCTCCCCGGCCCACGGTGGCGGGCGGACCTGCCGGGTGCCGGGCTTTCTCAGCGCAGGAACAGCGGACCGGCCCGGTGCCGGGCCTTCTCAGCGCAGGAACAGCAGCTGGCCGGCGATGAGGATGTCGACCACACCGCACCATTCCGCGTAGGAGCGGACGACGACCTTGCCGCGCCAGAGGTGGACGAGATCCCAGACACCGTGCAGCAACCAGCCGGCGGCGATCAGGTAGCGGCCTACGTCCGGCTCCAGCGCCAGCCCGGTCAGTGCGAGCGCACCGAATCCAATCATTCCGATCGCCTGGATCCGGAGGAGTCCGTCGGCGCGCAGTTGCCCGTCGACGGCGGCCCAGACCAGGACGATCAGCGCGATCGCGACGGCCAGGGTCGCCGGGTCGATGATGTCGACAGCGCGCAGGACGAATGTCGCCGCGATGCCGGCGATCAGCACCGGCCAGGACGCCCTCGGGCGATGGATCTTGCAGACGATCAGGTAGAGCAGGGGCAGCTGCGGCAGCACCTGGCCCACGCCGATCACCGACTCGTCCGAACCGCCGCCGGCCCAGGTCGCCGCGGAGACCACCAGCGCCAGCAGCGTCGGCCACCGCCGCCCGATCGCCACGGCCCATCGGCCCAACCGGCTCACCGGGCGTACTCCGCCCGGTGGCGCAGCATCACGGCGGCCATTTCCAGGTACGTGGCGTACGAAGTGAGTCATGCCTCGATCGTGGTCAGCGACGGCCGATCAGCGCAGTGCCGGAACCACGTGGGCCGGCGTGCGTTCGTCACGAGTTCTCGTGACACATGTCATGCGGCTGGGCTGCCACAATGACCGCATGGAGGGGCTCGCCGGTTTCCGCCGGTACACGTGGTGGACGGTGCCGGCCGCGGCGGCGCTCATCCTCGTGGTGTGCTTCGCCGGCTGGCTGGCCGACCCGGACGTCCCGCCATGGGCGCGCTGGACCTGCGCCACCGCGCTCGCGGTCACCGCCTGCGCGATGATGGCCCTGCTCAACCGCCGTCTCGCCCCGCTGCCGGCCCGGCCCACCGGATGGCTGCTCGCGGGCGGCGCGGGCGCAGCCGTGCTCGGCGCGATCCCGCTCGGCTCACGGGACTACGGACTGTGGGCCGTCGCGCCGGCGATGATGACGGCGACGGCCGCGGCGTTCGCCGCCGGCCGCCGGCGGGCGATCATCCTCGGCGGCGCGACCCTGGCCTTCGCGGTTCCGGGCACCCTCGTCAGCCTGATCGACGGCGGTGACGATCTGGCGTACGCCGCGGCGTTCCCGGCCGGGCTGTTCCTGTTCACCGCCTGGGTGATGCTCGGGCCACTCTGGGCGTGGGACGTCGCCGGCCGGCTCGACGACGCCCGCCGGATGTCCGCGGAGCTGGCGGTCAAGGACGAACGGCTGCGGTTCGCCGCCGATCTGCACGACATCCAGGGGCACCATCTGCAGGTGATCGCGCTCAAGAGCGAGCTCGCCGCCCGGCTCGCCGGCACCGACGCGGGCCGCGCCGGCGCGGAGATGAAGCAGGTGCAGCAGCTGGCGATCGATGCGCTGCGGGAGACCCGGGGCCTGGTGCAGGGTTATCGGCGGACGACCCTGGAGGACGAGATCGCCAACGCCACGCGAGTGCTCGCCGCGGCCGGCATCGACACGCGGATGAGCGCCCCGCCGGCCACCGCCGAGCTGCGCGACCCGGGCCGGCACCTGCTGGGCCTGGTGATGCGGGAGGCCACCACGAACGTCCTGAGGCACAGCCTCGCCGCGTACGCGGAACTCGCCTTCCACGTCGGTGATCGGGCGGCGCGGCTGAGCGTCAGCAACGACGGTGCAGTCGACCGGCCGGACGCCGCGCAGGGCACCGGCCTGGCGACCCTGGCGAAGCGCCTCACGGCGGCCGGTGGGGGCCTGACCTGGCGGCGCGACGGTGACCGCTTCGTCGTCGAGGCGACATACCCGCGATGATCCGGCTCCTGCTCGCCGACGACGAGGACCTGATGCGTGGCGCTCTGGCCGCGCTGCTCGAGCTGGAGAACGACCTGACCGTGGTGGCGCAGGCGTCGACCACCACCGGCGCCGTGGACCTGGCCCGCGCGCACCGGCCGGACATCGCGGTGCTGGATCTCGAGATGCCACCGGCGGACGGTCTGCGCGCCGCGGTGGAAATCCGTGCGATGCTGCCGACCCGGATCGTCCTCGTGACCCGCCACGCCCGGCCCGGCGTGCTCCGCCGCGCCCTCTCGGCAGGGGTGAGCGGCTTCGTGCCCAAGACCACGGCGGCGAACCGGCTGGCGGAGATCATCCGCGACGTCGCCGCGGGCAGGCGATACGTCGACCCGGACATCGCGGCCTCCGCGCTCACCGAGGACGCCTGTCCTCTGACCGACCGCGAACTGGAAGTGCTCCGGGCGGCTCGCTCCGGCGCGTCCGTCCACGAGATCGCCGCGCAGGTCCACCTCGCGTCCGGCACGGTCCGCAACTACCTGTCCGCCGCCATGACGAAACTCGGCGTCACCTCGCGCCACGCAGCCGCCCACCGCGCCTGGGAGGAAGGCTGGATCTGAGCGAGTGTCCGGAACGGTTTACCCGCTAGCCGCGGCGGCGGATCGTGCCCCAGGGCTTGAAACCCGAGAGGGTGTACGTGACCAGCAGCGCAGCCAGGTCTCATGAGACAGCCCGAGCCGAGGCACTGCTGCGCAGGCAAGCGAGAAGCCCAGCGGTCAGGGATAGTCGGGCAGGTCGGCGTCGGTGGCCAGGCTCTTCGTGCCGCTGAGGAGCATCCGCTGGACCACTCCGGTGGCCAGCAGCCGGTTGCGCAGCGCCAGGCCCAGCCGAGTGGCGGGGGCGAGGAACTTGCCGGGATCGGCGCCCTTCTGCCAGCGTCCGGCATAGGCCCGCATGCGCTGCTCGTAGGCGGCGAAGGCGACCCGGTGGTCGGCCCCGGCGCCGGCGAGTTCGCCGGCGAGAACGTGGGCGCCCACCAGGCCGGTTCCGACGCCCATGCCACCGAGTGTGACACCCCAGGCGGCGTCGCCGAGCAGAGCGATCCGGCCCCGCGTCCAGTCCGGAGAATGAACCTTGGCGATGGCGTCGAAGTACAGATCGGGGGCATCGGTCAGGGTGGCCAGCACAGCCGGCACGTGCCAAGGCAGGTCGGCGAAGTCGTGCGCGATCAGCTTCTTCTGTGCGTCATGGTCGTGCCAGTCGACGGCCGGGTCGGCGGAACGGAACACCACCATGGCCGTGGCCCGTGCGGGGTCTCGTGGGTCCGGGGCGATGCTCACCATCCGGCCGGGCACATTGAAGTAGCGGCTGGAGCCGTGGAAGCCGAAGGTGTTGGGTAGATCCCAGCCGGCGATGTGGTGACCGAGCGGCTGGAGGAACCGGTGCTCGTCGCCGAATGCCAGCCGGCGGACCGTCGAGTGCATGCCGTCGGCCCCGATGACGAGGTCGAAGTGCCGGGTGCCGGAGTCGCGGAACCCGACCTGCACGGCGGTCCCGGTGTCGTGCAGGCTGGTGATGGTGTCGCCGAAGAGGTACTCGACCCGGTCGGCGCCGCGCTCGTGCAGCAGGCGTGACAGGTCACGGCGGCGAACCTCCAGTTCGCCGCCGGTGAAGGCGGCCGGCAGCGTGAAGATCTCTCGGTCATGCTCGTCGACACACACCATGGCGCTGCCATGGGTCTGCCGGGCACGCAGGTCGTCGAGCACGCCGAGGCGTCGCAGCACTGCGGTGTGGGTGGGCCCGCGGAAGTCGACGGCGAAGCCGCTGCCGCGCAGCCGGGGCGCGATCTCGACGACGGTGACGTGGGCACCGTACTCGGCGAGGCCCAGGGCCAGGGCGGGCCCGGCGATCCCCGCTCCACTGATCAGCACTCGAAGAGCCTTCAGAGAGGCTGCAGACATCGTTCATCTCCAAACTGTGTCCGTCGGATACAGAGTATATTGGACACAGTTTTGAGGGAAGGGCCATGATGCGAGACCTGATGACGCTGCTGTGGGAACCTCCGGCACCACCACGGCGCGGTCCGCGACCGACCCTGGCGCTGGCGACGATCACCCGGGCCGGGATCGCAGTGGCCGACGCGGACGGGCTGTCCGGGGTCACCATGCAGCGCGTCGCCGAGGCCGTCGGCGTGACGAAGATGGCGCTGTACCGATACGTCCCGGGCAAGACCGAACTGGTCGCGTTGATGCTCGACTCCGCCATCGGCGTCCCGCCCGATCCGGGGACCGGTGCGTCCTGGAGGGAGACGCTCGACGCGTGGGCGCGCGGGCTCCATGCCGGCTTCTGTGCGCACCCTTGGGCGCTGGAAGCCGCCGTAGGCGCCCGGGTGGCCGGTCCGAACGAGCTGACCTGGCTGGAGCACGCGGTCGCCGCACTGACCGGGACCGGGCTCGACGGCAGCGAGATGCTCGACGTGGCCGTGTTGCTGACCGGCCACGTCCGCAACCTGGCACAGCAGGTCACCGCAATGCCCTCGACCTCTGCCCCAGAGCGCGCGATGAACTCGTCGCTGCACCTCGTGCTCGCAGGGAGGGAGGATCGGGTCCCCGCAGTGACCGCGGCGATGGCTTCGGCCCAGGCGAAGGA
>CAKUMG010000615.1 GCA_934667465.1 uncultured Actinoplanes sp.
GGCCTTGAGAGGTCACGACGAAGGGGGTCGACGATGACGCGCCGGATCGGACTGGAACAAGCACCAGGGGCGAGGCTCAGCCGCCGCGCCCTGCTCGGCCTGGGGGCGGGCATCGCCGCCGCGCCCGTGCTGAGCGCCTGCGGGGGCGTGTCGACCAGCGGGGCGGAGGGCGGCGACGGGGCCGTCACGCTGATGTCCAACCAGTTCAGCCCCGTCGAGGAGAAGCAGCGCTTCGAGGCGATCCTCAAGGCCCGGGTCACCGCCGAGAAGGTCGCGTTCAACCAGGTGGAGACGGGCATCCTCGCCTCCACGATGCAGACCCAGGTGGACGCGGGCAAGGTGCAGTTCAACCTGGTCGGCGCGCTGCACGGCGACCTGGCGCAGCAGAAGGACCGCATGATCGACCTCGACGACCTGCTCGGCGAGCTCGGCGACCGCGGCTTCGCGACCGACACCACCGACCTGGCCAAGCTGGGCGGCAGCACCACCAAGTACATCCCGTGGATGCAGGCCGGCTATGTGCTCGCGGTCAACAAGAAGGCCCTCGAGTGGCTGCCGAGCGGCGCCGACGTCGAGAAGCTCACCTACGACCAGCTGCTCGCCTGGGCGACCGCCGGGCGGCAGGGCAACGGCAACAAGCCGATCTTCGGCTTCCCGGCCGGCGTGAAGGGCCTCTACCACCGCTTCTTCCAGGGCTTCCTGCTGCCGAGCTTCACCGGCGGGCAGATCACCACGTTCCGCAGCCCCGACGCGGTCGTCGCCTGGGAGTACATGAAGCAGCTGTGGGCGCAGACCGCCCCCGCCTCCACCAACTACGACAACCTGCAGGAGCCCCTGGAACGCGGCGAGGTGCTGATCGGCTTCGACCACGTCGCGCGGCTCGTCGGCGCGCCGGCCGCCAAGCCCGGCGACTGGCTGATGGTGCCCGCGCCGTCCGGGCCCAAGGGCCTCGGCTACATGCTGGTCCTCGCCGGCCTCGGCATCCCGGAGGGCGCGCCCGACGAGGCCAAGGCCCGGGAGGTCATCAAGGCGCTGACCACGCCCGAGGTGCAGCTCGACGTGCTGCGGCAGAACTCGTTCTTCCCGGTCACCAACGCCGCGGTCCCCGGCGACCTGCCCGGCGCGGTGGCGCTCGCGGAGGGCGCGGTCAGCAAGCAGCGCGACGCGGAGAACGCCATCCTGTCGCTGCCGCCGGTCGGGCTCGGCGCCCGCGACGGCGAGGTGGCCCAGGTCTACAAGAACTGCTTCAAGGAGATCTGCCTCGACGGCAAGCCCGTGCAGCAGGTCCTCGACGAGCAGGCCACCGAGCTCAACAAGATCCTGGACGAGCTGAAGATCCCGTGCTGGCAGCCCGACCCCGCGGGCGCGAACTGCCGGGCGGCCTGATGCCGAGTGAACTCCGGCGCCGCGGGCGGCCGCCCGCGGCGCTGCTGCTGATCGCGCCCTCGATCGTGTTCATGACCGCGCTGTTCGTGTGGCCGCTGCTGGCCGGCGTCTGGCAGGCCTTCTCGGGACCCGACGGGCCGACCACCGCGTACGTGCGGCGGATGGCCGACGACCCGTACTTCTGGGACGCCGTGCGCAACACCGCGCTGCTGATCGTCGTCCTCATCCCGCTGCAGTTCGCCCTGGCCCTGGCAATGGCGCTGCTCCTGCGGCAGCGGCCCCGCCTGGCCGGGCTGCACTTCTACATCTGGGTCGTGCCGCTCGCGATCAGCGACCTCGCCGCCGGGCTGGTCTGGCTCAGCGTGTTCACCGACCGCGGCTACCTCAACTCGGTCCTGGAGCACCTCGGCATCGGCTCGTACCCGTGGCTGTCGTTCGAGAACACGGGCACGATGTTCCTCGCCGTCGTGCTCGCCGAGCTGTGGCGCGCCACGTCGCTGGTCTTCGTCATCGTGGTGGCCGGCCTGCAGGGCGTGCCCCGCGACTACGACGAGGCCGCCGAGGTGTTCGGCGCGACCTACTGGCAGCGGGTCCGGCACGTGCTGCTGCCGCAGCTGCGGCCCAGCCTGCAGGTGGCGCTGATCCTGCGTACCATCCTCGCCCTGGAAGCCTTCGCCGTGGCGCAGGCGCTGACCGGGCGCAACTTCCCGCTGCTGGTCGGCGAGACCTACCAGTGGTACTACACGCTGCAGAACCCGAACGTCGCCACCGCGATCGCGCTGGTCGTGCTCGCGCTGTCGGTCGTCGCGGCGATCGGCTACCTGCGGCTGATGCGCCGCAACCCGGAGGTGGGCTGATGCGCCGCAGCCGGATCTGGGTGCAGCTCGGCTGCATCGCGATCAGCCTGTTCATGGGCCTGCCGCTCTATCTGATCACCCTGGCCGCGCTCTCCAGCCGGGCGTCGCTCAACGAGTTCCCGCTGCCGCTGCTGCCGACCCAGCTGTCCGGCGAGACCATGACGACGTTCCTGCGCTCGACCGGCATCATGGGCGGTCTGATCAACTCGCTCTCCATCGGGCTGAGCACTGTCGTGCTGTCGCTGCTGATCGGGCTGCCCGCCGGTTACGCCCTCGCCCGGTACGCGTTCCGCGGCAAGGACCCCTACCAGCTGGGCCTGCTGCTGACCCGGGCGCTGCCGATCGTGGTGCTGTCCGTGCCGCTCGGGCGGATCTTCCTCGACGCCGGGCTCTACGACAGCACGTACGCGGTCACGCTCCTGCACACCGCGCTGGCGCTCCCGACGACAGTGCTGATCACCTCGGCGATCTTCCTCGGCGTGTCCCGGGAGCAGGAGGAGGCCGCCATGATCTTCGGCGCGTCGCCGCTCGCGGCGTTCCTGCGCGTCGTCGTGCCCCAGGCGGCGCCCGGCATCGCCGCGTCGGCCATGTTCACGTTCGTCCTGAGCTGGAACGAGGTCCTCGGTGCCAGCATCCTCACCCTCAACCGGCGCACCCTGCCGGCCCAGGTGCTGGCCACCCTCGCCGACTCGCCGCTGGCGTTCCGCTTCGCCGGCGGCCTCGCCCTGGTCCTGCCCGCCCTGATCTTCATCGCCGTGGCACGGCGCTACCTGCTCAACATGTGGGGCACGACGCTCCGATGACCCCGAAGGATGCCTCATGGCCGGTGTGACGGTCCGCAACCTCGTCAAGACGTACCCCGGGCAGGGCCGGCGGGCGACCGACGACATCTCCCTCGACGTCGCCGACGGCGAGTTCCTCGTGCTCGTCGGCCCCAGCGGCTGCGGCAAGACCACCCTGCTGCGCATGGTCGCCGGCCTGGAGACCCCCGACAGCGGCACGGTCACCATCGCCGGCCGCGACGTGACAGCGCTGCCCGCCCGCGACCGCGGCCTGTCGATGGTCTTCCAGTCGTACGCGATCTTCCCGCACCTGAAGGTCCGCGAGAACATCGGCTTCGGCCTGCGCATGCGCAAGGTCGACAAGGCGCAGCTCAAGGAGCGCGTCGAACGGGCCGCGGGTCTGCTCGATCTGACCGACTACCTGGACCGCTACCCGGCGCAGCTCTCCGGCGGCCAGCGCCAGCGCGTCGCGGTCGCCCGCGCCATCGCCGTCGACGCGGACGTGCTGCTGATGGATGAGCCGCTGTCCAACCTCGACGCGCTGCTGCGCATGCAGTTCCGGGCCGAGCTCAAGAAGATCGTCGCCCGGCTCGGCACGACCACCCTCTACGTCACCCACGACCAGGCCGAGGCCATGTCGCTCGGCGACCGGGTGGCGGTGCTGCGCGACGGCCGGATCTCCCAGGTCGGCAGCCCGCTCGACGTCTACGACCAGCCGGCGGACGACTTCGTGGGCGGGTTTCTCGGCGCGCCGCCGATGAACTTCTTCACCGCGACGGCCGAGGGCGGCACCCTCGTCGTCGGCGACGTGCGCATCCCGGGCGCCCCGGACGGCTGGGACGGCCGCAAGGTCCTGGCCGGCATCCGCGCGGAGAACATCAAAGTCTCGGACACGGTGATCCCGGGCGGTGCGGACGCCGAACCGGTCATCATCGGGTCGAGCGGGCGGTTCCCGGCGGAGGTCGAGGTGGCCGAGCCGACCGGGGCGTCGATGCTGCTGACCGCGCGCTGGGCGGGCGGCGAGCTGAAGATCCAGGCGGTTGCCGGCTTCCGGGCCGGGGCGGGGGACCGGATCCTGATCCACTTCCCGCCGTCGTCGCTGCGCTTCTTCGATCCGGAAACCGGGCTGGCTCTACAGGAGTGACGCGCGGGTGCACCTGGTCACGTACGGCATGGTGATCTCGTCCCTGCCCGCGACCAGCTCGCCGACCTGCCCGAGCAGTTCGGCGCGCTCGGCCTCGGGCAGGACGATCACATAGCTGCGCGACGCGACCAGATCCAGCAGGGCTGCCCGGTCGAGCCGATGAGACCACCTGATCTCCGTACGCTCCACGCGCCCGAACGGTGCGCCCAGCGCGGGCGTGGTGTCGACCTCCCGGCGGGTGTGCCGGCTCAGCAGCTCGTCGAGCCGCGCGACCCACGGCTCGTCGGCGTCCCGGACGTTCCAGACCAGGCCGAGCGTGCCGCCGGGGCGCAGCACCCGGGCCACCTCGTCGGTCGCGGCCGGGGCGTCGACCCAGTGCCACGCCTGCGCCATCACCACCGCGTCCACGCTCGCGTCCGGCAGCGGGATCCGCTCGGC
>CAKUMG010000616.1 GCA_934667465.1 uncultured Actinoplanes sp.
TGCGGCGGCGGTCGGCGCGCGGATCGACCGGCTCGTGGAGATCGCCGACGAGGGCACCGGCGGTGGCGGGGGTGGGGGCATGGTGCGGATGGCGTTCGCGCGCGACGCCGGCGCCGAACTGGACCTCGAGCTGGACCCGCAGCCGCAGACCGTGCACGCGACGGTGACCGTCCGCGTCGCGATCACCGAGCCGCAGCTGCCGGCGCAAGCCTGAGCCGAGCCGGAGCCGCGCGGCGCAAGCCTGATCCGCGCGGCGCGCGCCTGATCCGGGGCGGCGGTGCCGGAGCGCCCGATCCGCTCGTTTCGCCCGCGAGCGGCGCCGGGATCGGCCAGACTCGGTCGCATGCGTCGCTTGCTGCTCCGGATTGCCAACGTCAACCCGGACAGCGTGACCACGCACTCCGACCGGGTGCTCTACGGCTCGATCGGCGCGTTCATCATCCTGTATTTCGTGTACGCGACGCTGGGCGGCGCCGCGTTCGTCGACGCGGGCGCGAACTACACGCACCCGTGGTGGATGTGGCTGGTCGGGCCGCTGGTGGCGTCGGGCGTGGTCGCCTACGACCGGGCCGTGGTCGGCCGGGTGCCGATCAACTACAAGGACCTCGACTCGCCGGACCCCGACGACCTGCTGCGCAAGCCGACGTTCGGCATGTACGCGGGCCGGCTCTGCCTGGCGCTGCTCTTCGCGGTGATCATCACCGAGCCGTTGATGCTGGCGCGCTACCAGGGCGAGATCAACGCCTATCTGAACCAGGTGCACAACCAGCAGATCAGCGTGATCGAGGACAGCGGCGCGATCGCCGCGTACGACGCCCGGCTGCAGGAGCTCAAGCAGGAGGACGAGACCGAGGACGCCGCCGTGCAGGCGCTGAACACCCGCGCCGCCGAGAAGCGCCGCGACGCCCGCGCGCTCTACCAGCAGGCGGTCGCCGACTCCGAGGGCGATGGCGTCTCGCGCAAGGCGGGCTGCCCGGCCGGCGGCTACTGCGACAAGCTCGTGGCGCGTTCGCGCAACCTCGACGACCAGGCCGCGCGCCTGGACGCGCAGGCCGAGGCGCTGCAGAAGTCGCAGGAGACCGCCCGCGCCTCGCGCGCCGCCGAGGAGGCGGACCTCATTGCCAAGATCAGCGACCAGCGTACGGTCAACGCGGAGGCCATCCGCGCTGACGCGGGCTTCGGCGCACGCACCAAGGCGATGTGGCACCTCGTCTCGTCGGACTTCTACGGCATCGGCGTGTTCTACATCGGCATCACGCTGCTGCTGGTGGCCCTGGACTGCGCGGCCGTGGGCCTGAAGATCGTGTCGCACGGCAACGCCTACGAGCGCACCGAGGCCCGGCTGGCCCGGGCCCGCGAGCACGAGGCGGCGATCGGCTACGAACAGGGGCTGCGCGACGCCCGCCGCTACGCCGAGGCGACCTCGCGGGTGATGGCGGAGAGCATAGGCAAGGCCTCCCGCGACGAGGAGCTCGCGGAGATGGCGATGGACCGGGCGCGGACCCATCTCTACGACAGCGTGGCGTCGAGCCCGCTGCCGCCGGTGCCGGTCGTCCCGCTGCTGGAGCGGCACCCGGCGGGCCCGGCGGTCCGGGCCCTGCGTGACGTGGACAGGCTTCGCGCGTAGGCGGGGTTGCATCAACCCTCTACGATGTGGTTTCGGTGCGCTGCCAGCCCACGCTCTGTTGTCGGCGGCGCGCTTGCTCGATCGGCGGGCCTCCCGGTGCGGGGGGCCCGCCGCCGTGTCGAAAGAAGCGTTCGCTGTTGACGTCTTTCGAGTCACGCACCGGCCGATCGGTTTAATCCGTTCGGGACGGTAATCGCCGCGGCGCCGAGGTCGTTCATGTTCCGTGGCTCGGTTTCCGGGCCCGCGCCGGGCGGCCGGATGGGAATCATGGGCCGTCTCTGCTAGCGCGCCCCGCGCCGCTGGTGAGAGCGCCGCCCGCGGCCACGGGAATGCGCTCACACGAGGTTCCGGAAAGCGCCCGGGTCCGCCGGAGGGATTAGTCCGGACCGGGCGTTACCCCTGCCCTGACGAACGATCGACCCACCCACGGCGATCGGTCATCTTTGTCGCAGCGCCGGAACGCTTCGAGCCCCGGCGACAACCCATTCCCAGCGCCTTCGTTGGTGGCCGCGTGCCGGCGGCCGGCACAAGCGCGCCGATTTACCGTTCCGGAGGAACTTCATGGGCAAGAACACCAAGCGTGGCGCTGTCGTCGCGACCGTCGCCGCCGTCGCGGTCGGCGGGCTGGGCGTGACCGCTTGGGCCGCCGGCTGGCTCGCGACGGGTACGGCGACCGGTACGGCGCAGACCTCCGAGATCAAGCCCCTCGCGGCGACCATCACGCTCGACGGCAAGATCTTCCCGGGTGCGAAGCTGACCGCGCTCGCCAAGGTCGCCAACCCGAACGAGTTCAAGGTCGCCCTGAACAAGGCCGAGCCGCCGACCTTCGTCGCCAAGAACTCCGGGACCCAGATCGGCAACGTGACCTGCACCAGCAAGCTGTCGGCGAGCGTCATCAAGATCGGTGGGCTGGACGGATCGGCCACCATCGCCGCCGGCGCCACCGAGCAGGAGATCAAGCTGCCGGTCCCCGTCGAGGACATCGACCAGTCCTGCGCCGGCTCCGACATCACGATGACCATGAAGTTCGGTGGCACCAGCGTCGTGTGACGGACGCTGACCTGGTCCGGTGGGCGGAAGGGGGTTCCGCCCACCATCTACTTCGCAGGAGGTCTGGCGGATGAAGGCGAGCCGGTGATGCGGGCGGCGAAGAGCGTGGCCACGGCCGCCGTCGCCGTCGCCGCGGTCCTGGGCGGGAGCGTGTACGCGTTCGCGGGCTGGGCCCCGGCCACGTCGTCAGCGGTGCTCAGGATGCGCACGGCGGAGATGCCCGCAGGGAACGCGCCCAGCGTGGTGCTGAGCGGCAGGAGTGCCGTCATCGCCTGGGGCCCCAGCAGGCTCGCCGCCGGGGTGCGGGCGCAGGACTACACCGTCGTCCGGGCCGGTGCGGGTGGGCCGGTCGTCGCCTGCGCCCGGGTCACCGCGCTGACCTGCCGGGACAGGGCGCTGCCTGCCGGCACGTGGGTCTGGCAGGTGCAGCCCCGGTACGAGAACTGGACCGGGGACCTCGGCGCCGCCAGCGTGCCCCTGACGGTCGCCGGTCCGGTCCGGCCCACCCCCGCGGCCGCCACCGGGGTCACCACCGGCGCCGTACAGGGACTGGGGGAAGCGCCCGCGGCGGCGGCGAAGGCCACGGTGACGCCGGAGCCTGCCACGACGCCGGCCCCGCCGAGCCCCGAGCCGGAGGCGCCCGAGCCGGAGCCGCCGGCCAGGACGGACGACGTCGTGGACAGTCCCTCGGCCCCGCCGCCCTCCATGGAGCCCAGCGCTTCCTGACCCCTCCCCGGGACACAGCCCCGGCCTCGTTCTTCGAAAGGGGCCGGGGCTGTGCTGTGTCTGCGTCACGTCGCACAAACGCACTCCGTCGGATTAGGTCGGACGGAAGGAAACGCGGCATGATCCTTGTGTTTCGGCGGACGTTCACCCGATGCCGCCCGCCCATCGACTGCGCCACAGTGGTCGCGGGGCCGATTCCGGGCGGCCCCGGAATCGGTGGTGCACCTTCGGGATGCGCAACGATTTGCGTACGGCCGGTGCTTCGGCTAACGGGCCCCGCCAAAAACCTTTCAGTCCGGCCCCCCGCGGGCCCCGGACGAGACGCTTCCCGGCCACTCGTCCCTCCCTCGGGTTAGGCCGGTCGGGCCCTCCTGCCCGTTTTATGCCCGCACTACGACGGACGGATCGCCGATCACATCGCGACCTCGCATGAGGCACCGTTGAATCGGATACCAGAACGCCCGTACGTGCAGGAGGAAGCCCGCTATGCGCAGCCAGGACGGTGTGATCAGGCGTGACGAACCGGCGGCGCCGGCCATCACCCTCGAGCGCGGCGACGAGGAGACGGTGGAGCTGGGCGCGCGGCGCCGCGGGCGCTTCGACGGCCGTACCCGCTCCATCCTGGCCGCCGCCGCCGTCGCCGCGACGATCGTCAACGCCGGCGCGGTCTGGGCGTACTGGCGGGTGACCGACTCGGAGACCGCGGCCACGCGCGGCGGCGAGAGCATCGTCATGGAGCTGCGCGGCCGGTCCAGCTACACCGTGCCGCTGCAACCCGGCACCACCGGCGACCTCACGGTCACGGTGGTCAACGACAACGACTTCCCGATCCGGATCACCGAGGTCCGGCCCGGCACCGGCCGGCCGGTCGCCGACGACGAGCACCGCGAGGCGGGCTGCGTGGAGACGGGCGTGGCGTTCGCCCAGCCGGCCGTCCCGGTGAAGTGGGAGGTGGCGCGGAACACCGTCGGCGCCTTCACCGTCCCGGGCGGGCTGACCATGGCCGCCGGCGCGGACAAGGCGTGCCGCGACGGCACCTTCGTGCTTCCCGTGCAGGTCGAGGGCGCCCGCTCATAGCGCCGTGACGGTCCGGGTCGCCGAGTCGTAGGTCCTCGCCGCCACGAAGCGGCCGCGCAGCTCCGGCAGGTCGCGCAGCGCCGCGGCGTACGGCGTCGTGTCCTTGACC
>CAKUMG010000617.1 GCA_934667465.1 uncultured Actinoplanes sp.
CCTCCGCGCTGCTCCTGTGCAACGCCGACGAGGCGACTGTGCTCGCGGGGCCGGGCACGCCCGCGGCGCAGGCGGGGGCCCTGCTCGCGTACGCGGAGAACGTGGTCGTCAAGGCGGGACCCGACGGCGCGGTGTGGCGCTCGCGGGACGGGCAGTCGCATTCGGTGACGGCCGTGCGGGTGCCCTCCGTGGACCCGACCGGGGCGGGAGATGCCTTCGCGGCGGGGCTGCTGGACGCGTGGGCGCGCGGTTTGGGGCCCGAGGCCGCGCTGCGGGCCGGTGCTGCCCTCGGCGCGGCGGCGGTGGGGCGGCTGGGTGCCCGCCCCTCCTGACAAGCCTGTCGCCCTTCCTCCTGGCCGGCTTCCCGCCCTCCTGCACCAGCCGGAGCACGTTGCGGTGCGCCGGTCGATCCGCGGGAGGGTCCGCTCAGGGCTCGACGTCGATGGTGCGGTGGCGGATCTCCTCCTGATCCTGCTGCTCGAGCGCGCGCTGACGCTGCCCGGGCTGCGGCGCGGGCGGGTTGGCCCTGCTCTTGGGCGGCCGGTCGTTGGCGATGAGGACGGCCGCCCAGGGCAGGAAGACCATCCCGAGGCCGCAGAGGATGAGCCAGAGCGGGAGCAGGGGTGGCTGGATGCTGATGAGCACGCCGCCGGCGATGAGGCACAGCGTCCGCAGGCCCATCATCGAGACGTAGCGGATCTGTCGGCTGCGGAGTTGATCTTCTTGGCTGCGGGCGGCGTTGGTGATCAGTACGGGCCGCTCCGACTGCTTTTTCACAACCCTCATCCTTGCACCGCGTGCAGCCCGCGACCACCTCACCTGTCAGGTGATCACGGCGGCTCCCAGGCCGCGTACGCCTTCTGCCGAAACCGGCAGCGGGCCACCGGACCGCCGGGAACGGTTCAGTCGGGCGCCCGGCGACCGATGGGGAGAACGTGACGCCGTCCACAGCCGTGTCGAAGCGGCGCCGCCGCGCCGGCGTGGCCCTGGTCGTCACGGTCGCACTGGTCGGCGTACTGACGACCGCCCTCGCTACGCTGAGTGCACAGCGGGCCGAGCAACGTTACGCGGCGCAACTGATGGACCGTTACACCAGCGACCTCGACCGCGCGATCACCACCGAGATCCAGCGGTACGGGGACACCCTCGCGGACGTCGCGACCGCGCTCGGCGCCCAGAGCGACCTCTCCGCCGACGACTTCACCTGGATCACCAGCCGGGTCAGCACCCGGCGGCTGCCCGGCGCGACCGCGCCCGCGTTCGTCGCCGCGACCGAGCCGCACGGCATCCCCGCGCTGCAGAGCCACTGGCTCGACGCCGCGACCGCCGCGCTGCGCGAGGACATCGCCCGCCGCCAGGAGGTCGAGGACCGGCTCCGGGCTCGCGAGCAGGACCTGCGGCACCTCGCCCTGCACGACCCGCTGACCGGGCTGGCCAACCGCGCCGGGCTCGACGCGCGCCTCGCCGAGACCGTGGGGCGGCGCACCGACGTGGCGCTGCTGCTGATCGACCTGGACGACTTCAAACTGATCAACGACGCGTACGGGCACGCGGCCGGCGACGTCGTCCTGACGGAGTTCGCCGGCATCCTGCGCGACGCGATCCGGGACGGCGACGTGGCCGCGCGGCTGGGCGGCGACGAGTTCGTGGTGCTGCTGACCGGCATGCCCGACGCCGAGGGCGCGCTCGCGGCGGCGGAGCGCATCCTGGCGGCGGCCGCCGCGGCGCCGGTCCGGCTCGGCGACGACCTGGTCCCGGTCCGGGCGAGTGTCGGCGTGGCCACCAGCGGCGAGCAGGACACGCCCAAGGACCTGCAGTCGCTCGGCTGCGGCATCGGCCAGGGCTACCTCTACGCCCGGCCGCTGCCGGCTCACCGCTTCGCGGCGGCCTTCATCTCCTTCTTGAACGCCCGCACCCTGCCCAGCGACTCGTCATCCACGATGTCCGCGACGGACCGATAGGACCCTTCCTCCCCGTACGCCCCGGCGGCCGCACGCCACCCGTCGGGCTGCACGCCGTACTGCTTCCCGAGCAGCGCCGCGAAGATCTGCGACTTCTGCTTCCCGAACCCGGGCAGCGCCGCGATCCGCCGCACCAGCTCCTTGCCGTCCGCGGCATCCCGCCACAGGTTCGCGGCCTCCCCGCCGTACGTCCCGACGAGCGCCCGGCACACCTCCTGCACCCGCCCGGCCATCGCCTTGGGGAACCGGTGCAACGCCGGCGGCTCCGCGAAGATCGCCACCAGCGCCTCCGGCTCGAACTCCGCCAGCTCGGCGGCGGTCGGCGCGTGGCCGAGCCGCTGCGCCAGCACGTAGGGCGAACTGAACGCCTTCTCCAACGGGATCTGCTGATCGAGCACCATCCCGACGAGCAGCGCCAGCGGATCCCGGCTGAGCAGGTCGTTCGCCTCGGGCGCAATGGGCAGCGTCATCGTCATGGCCCCATCTTGCTATGCGGCAGCCCAACGTCATCAGCCTTGGGGCAGCACGCACCAGGCCCGCCTGGATGGGGTGCTCGCTCGGAACGTCCCGTCTCGCCGGAGAATGAGGAATTCTCATAACGCCCATACGCCTCAGCAGAGACCTTGTGGCGCAGATGCTCACGAAGTACCCTTACGGGCTGTAAGATCAATCGACAGGGCCAAGCCAAGCTACTCGGCAAACGGGCCCACGAGCCGGGCAGCAGCAACACATCACCCAAAAGGAAACGGCCCGCCAGAAGCGGGCCGTCTGACCGGCTAAGCCGGCGGGGTATGACCTGATGCTAGCCGGTTCCCTAGGTGGATGTCCACCAGGACACGGGGATGAACGAGTGAGCCAGACCAACGTGCGGGTAGCCGCATACGTCGACGGCTTCAACCTTTACAACGGCATGCACGACGCCCGACGGCGGCGAAGTCTCTGGCTGAACATGGAAAGCCTTCTGGCATCTTTTCTGGGAGACAATCAAGATCTCGTCGCCGTGCACTACTTCACGGCCCTGGTGCAGGGGCCAAGCCGGCAGCATCAGCAGACATACTTGGGCGCACTCGCAGCACATTGCGATGTAACTCAGCTGCATGTCGGCCGGTTCCAAGCCAAGCGGCTCCAGTGCCGTAATTGCAGTCACACGCGGGTTTCCTACGAAGAGAAGGAGTCAGACGTAAGTCTGGCAGTTCAGATGGTGGAGGACACAGCGTCGGACGTCTTCGATCAGGCATTCATTGTGTCCGGCGACAGCGACATGGCGCCGGCGATCAGGTCGGTACGACGCATGACACCTCACAAGCGCCTGATTGCGGTCTTTCCTCCGCGACGCAGCAGTGTGACGCTCAGGAACGCCGTCGATGCCACCCTTCAGATCTACGACCGGGTTCCCGAACGCCACCTCCTGCCTGAGGAAGTCAAGGCCGGAGACGGCACCACTTTCCATCGACCAAGCCACTGGCGATGACGATCCTGAGCCGAAAGCGGATTCCGCCTGCCTTGGCTGCGAGCTGCACAGCTTCCCATGGTTCGTGCATCTGGTGACCCAGCACCATCCCGACGAGCAACGCCAGCGGACCCCGGCTGAGCAGGTCGTTCGCCTCGGGCGCAAAGGGCAGGCTGCGCAGGGCTACCAGGTGTACATGTTCTTGTACCATTGGAGCCATGGGTCTGCAGGATGTGCTGGGGGTCGCGGAGGCCCGGAAGAAGCTTCCTGATCTGCTCGCCGGGTTCAGCCGGGGGTCCGGGGACTCGGTGTTCCTGGGTGCGCATCGCAAGGCGGTGGGGGTGCTCGTGCCGGTCCGGGTCTATGACGAGCTGCGCCGGGAGCGGGAGCGGGCCGTCGACGACGCGGCCGGGTCGGTGCGGGCCGAGGGGCAGGAGCCGTCGTCGGTGGCCGCGGAGCTGGCGGGGCTGTTCTCGCAGGGGCGGATCACCGCGGGCCAGATGGAGGCGATGCTGCTCGCCTACCACCGCGCCGGGTGAGCGGCGAGGACCCGTACAGCGGCGTCGACGGCGTCCTCATCAACCGGCTCGGCCTCACCGACGCCGGGGCGCTGCGCCGCGCCGAGGCGGACCTGAGCTTCGCCGCGCTGCTGCGCCTCGCGACCCGGCCCGTGCCGGGCGGCTACGACCTGGAGCACCTGCGCGCCTTCCACCGGCAGATCTTCGGCGCCGTCTATCCGTGGGCGGGCGAGCTGCGCACGGTCGACATCGCGCGCACTCCGCGGGACCGGTTCTGCCATTGGGCGTACATCCCGGAGCAGTCGGTTCTGATCTTTCGTGCGCTGGCGGCGGAGCGGTTGCTGACCGGGCTGGCCCGCGGCGCCTTCGTGGCGCGGCTGGCGTACTACTACGGCGAGATCAACGCCATCCACCCGTTCCGGGAGGGGAACGGACGGGCGCAGCGGGCGTTCCTTGCCCAGCTCGCCCGGGAGGCGGGCTGGCGGCTCGCCTGGACCGCGCTCGACCCCGCCGGGAACGATCACGCGTCGGCGGCCGCCCTGCACGGCGACCTCGGACCCCTGACGGCCCTGCTCGAGGACCTGGTCCGGCCGCTGTGACGAGCCGGCTCGATCGCGAACGGCCACGCGAACCGGGCACGGGCGCCCGGCTCGATCGGG
>CAKUMG010000618.1 GCA_934667465.1 uncultured Actinoplanes sp.
GTCGTCGGCGACGGCATCCTGTCGCGCTGCATCCAGCACGAGACCGACCACCTCGACGGCGTGCTCTTCATCGACCGGCGCACCCCGGAGGAGCAGCAGCGCCTGCTCGACACCGTGCGCAACGCGTCGTGGTTCACCGGGGAGATGACGGTCAAGGTCAGCCCGCACTGACTTACCCTCCGCGCGGCCTGACCCGGCTGGGTCAGGCCGGACGCGACGACGGCACCGCGGGAGACCCCTGGCTCGTCCGGTGCTATCTGGGTTCCGCTCAGGCTGCCGCGCGGGCGATGATCGCCTCGGCGAGGTTGGCGCACTGCGCCGGGAAGAACGGCAGGAACTTCACCGGCGCCACCATCTCGGCCTCGAGCAACAGCAGCCCGCTGGGCGACGCCGGGTCGACGACGAAGTCGAGGCGCACCGACAGCGGCTCGTTGATCAGCATCTTGCGGAGCGCGGCATAGGTCTGGTGGACGACCCGCTCCTGCTGGGCGGTCAGCCCCGCGTAGGGCTGCGGATCGGGGTGCGGCTCCACCACCGGCTGCCCGGGGCGCAGCAGCGACGCCTTGGTGACGGCGTGCGAGATGCTGCCGTCGAGGGTGACGACGCCCAGCTCTCGGTGCGCGTCGATGGCCGGCTGGTAGGGCTGCACGATCGCCGTGCCCAGCTCCCGTATCCGCTCGACGAGGGCCGGCAGCTCACCGACGGTGAACTCGCGGGCACCGAGCGCACCCCCGGACGCGACGGGCTTGACCACCAGCGTCGGCCGGGGCGCCTCCGGCGGCGGGAAGAGCGCGAGCAGCTGTCCGGGATCCGGCTCCTCGACCAGCGTCGTGGGCACGACCGGCACACCCGCGGCGGCGAGCCGGGGCAGATAGCGCTTGTCGGAGCCGAGCACCACCGCGTCGGGCGGGTTGAGCAGCCGGGTGCCGTCGTCCTCCCGGGCGCGCAGCCACTCCGCGAACGCGGTCAGGGCAGTCCACATGCTCCACGGCGACTGGAGCACCACGGCGTCGTACGCATGCCAGGCCACCCGCTCGCCGCCGTCCCAGGTCACCACGTCCACCTCCGCGCCGCGGCCGGTGAGTTCCGCGGCGAGGACGGGGGTGTCGACGTCGCGCCAGCCCGGGTGCGGGAACGCGCGCGAGGTGACCAGGGCTGTGCGCATGGGTCAGCGGACGCCCGCGACCTGCGGGCGGGCCGCCGTCGCCTGGGCCCAGCTCGGCCGCCGGCGCCCGGACTGCTGCGGGGGCATCGGCTGGGTCACGGTCTCGTCACCCTGGCCGACGGTCA
The DNA here is from genome assembly GCA_934667465.1 of uncultured Actinoplanes sp. Lineage (GTDB taxonomy): Bacteria > Actinomycetota > Actinomycetes > Mycobacteriales > Micromonosporaceae > Actinoplanes. The sequence goes on from CAKUMG010000618.1 coordinate 1,291, forward strand.
TGACCACCGTCGCGTCGCTGCTCGCGGCGACCGTCAGCGGGACCGTGACGTCACTGGCGGCCTCCATCCCGTACGCCGCGACGAGCGTGCCACCCGTGCTCCCGAGCCCGAGGCCGGTCAGCCCCTCGTCGCCGGCCGCCGGACGCGCCGTGACCTGCTCCTCGACCACCACCGGGGCGGTCGGCGCGCTCACCACGATCGGCGTCTGGCCCGCCGTGTCGAGGATCACGCGGGCGCCCTCGGGCAGGGCCTGCCGGGCGGCGTCGGCCTGGGCCAGGGCGGCCGTGACCTCGTTGCGCAGGGTCCGGACCGCGGCGGTGGCGACGTCGGCCAGCTTCCACGCGGCCTCCTCGGCGCTCAGGGCCTCCTGGTAGGCGCGGAACCGGTGATCGACGGTGGCGCGTGCCAGCACGAGCTCCTGCTCGACCGGGTGCAGTGCCGGGTTCCAGCCGTTGCGGTGGGTCAGCGCGTCGAGCAGCTGGTCGTCGGAGATGTCGCCGCGGCGGTGGGCGGCCTGGGCGGCGCGGCGCAGCGCCTGCACCTTGTCGGTCTCGCTGCCGGCGACGGAACCCGGGGTCGCGTAGGCGGCGGCGCGGCGGGCCCGCTCGAGGGCGGCGTCCGCGTCCTGCCACGTCTGCCACGCGCGCTCGACCCGGGCCTGGGCCTGCTGGCACTCCTCGCGGCGTCGCTCGGCGGTCGCGGCGGCACCGTCGGCGGCGACCGCGATCTCCTGGGCGTAACGCGCGACCTCCTGCGCCTCGGCGGCGCGGCGCTGCAGGCCGGCGTGCTTCTGGGCGGCGGAATCGGCCAGCCAGCCCTTGATCTGCCGGGGGCGCCGCACGCCGCGCGGCAACGCCAGCCCGAGAAGTGCCACCAGGGCGAACGCGATCAACGCCAGCCAGATGCCGACCACGCGTCCGCTGTTGCCGTCGAGAAGCTGCAGAGCAGTGTCCATGTCTTGATCCTTTTCCACCGAGAGCGCCAGTGATCGATGACCCCGGATGGCGATCCGCAAACCCGGGAGACGTGCCCGAAGAAATCAGACAGCGATCGGTGGAGCCCTGGGCGCGACCGCACCCGCGCGGGACCGGCCGGCGAGGACTGCTGCCGCGGACCGCGCAGCAGGCACGGTGAGCAGGAAAAACACTGCAAGGACAAAGACGAGTGCGACGCGTACGGCGTCAAGCCGCTCACTGAGAGCGACGGCCTCCGCGACCTCGGCCACCGTGGCCGAGGCGGCCGACACCACGACCGCCGGGGCGGGCAGCGGCTCCGCGATCGCGGTGACCGCGCCGGGCCCGCCGGCCAGCGCCAGGAACAGGGACGCCACGAGGGGAAGCCGCAACCTCCGCAGCACTCCCCGCACGTCCATAGCAGACAATCTATCCAGTGATCTTGCCGCCCGCATCCCCGAGCGGCAGATCGTGATCGAGGCAACGTCACGAAAGGGGACGGAGCGCCCCTGACCTGCTGGTTGATCACTTGATGCCGAGCTGCACCATCCGGTTGATCTCGCTGCCCTGCTCGATCGAGATCTCGCCCGCCACCTCGCGGAGCTGCTCGTCGGTGCCGCCCATGATCACGTCCTCGGACATCTGCATCGCGCCCCGGTGATGGGCGGTCATCATGTCCACGAACCGGCGGTCGAAGTCGGCGCCGCGCAGCCCGGCCAGGGCCGTCATGTCGGCGGGGGTCTGCATGCCGGGCATGGTGCTGTGGTCGTGGTTCGGGTCGTCGTCCGGCAGCCGGCGGGCCTGCAGCCAGGACTTCATGAACGCCACCTCGGGCGCCTGGGCCGCACCGATCCGCTCGGCGAGCGCCTTCAGGCCGGGGTCGCCCGCGCGCTCCGGCGCGAGCTTCGACATCTCGATGGCCTGCCCGTGGTGGACGATCATCATCTGGACGAACGCCGTGTCGATCGTGTTGTAGGTCGAGCCGTCCGGCGCCTTCACGTTGTCGGTGTCGGTGATCGTGGCGGACTCGCCGGGACGCCCCGGGATGACCACGCGCTCGGGCGGCGCGGCGCTCACGCTCGGGCGCGGCGCGGCCGCCGACCTGTCGTCAGCGGTGCACGCCGCGGTGCTCAGGGCGACCGCGGCCAGGGCGACCACGACCCTCGATGTCGTCAACCGGCTCATCGGTTCCTTTCAACGATGTAAACAAATGTTCCGGAGATCGGGTCCGGCCACTACTGTAGCGACGAAGGTGAATACGCACCGTGCTTGATCCATCTTGCCCCGGCGGTGCGTGGACCGGAAGGAGCTCCATGAAGCACACTGACGCGCGGCGGCTCAAGCGCTTCGCCGCGGTCGGCGCCGCCGCGGTCCTCGTCGGTTCGCTCGCGGCACCCGCGAGCGGTGCGGCGCAGGCCCCCGCCGACCCGGGCACGATCCCCGCGGTCGACCAGATCGTCAGCAGCCCGAACCTCAAGCAGGTCGCGTTCCTGCCCAAGAGCGCGCCGCTCACCGCCACCAACTCGGACCTGGCGTTCCAGGGCCGCTACGCGTACGCCGGCAACTACAACGGGTTCACCGTCTACGACGTGAAGAACCCGAAGGCGCCCAAGGTGGCCACGCAGGTGCTCTGCCCGGGCTCGCAGAACGACATCTCGGTCCACGGCGACCTGTTGTTCCTGGGCACGGACTCGCAGCGTACGAACGACTCCTGCGTCAACGACGCGGCGACGACAGCCGTGCCCGGCGAGCGCTGGGAAGGCATCAAGATCTTCGACATCAGCGACCCGCTGACGCCGAAGTACGTGAAGTCGATCAAGACGGACTGCGGTTCGCACACGCTGACGGTGGTGCCCGGCAAGCGCAAGGACCCCAACGTCTACCTCTACATCTCGTCCTACAACACGTCGTCGGCGAGCCTGCCCAACTGCGCCCTGCCGCACGACAAGATCTCGATCGTCAAGGTGCCGAAGCGCAGCCCGGAGACGGCCACGCTGGTCCACGCGCCGATCATCTTCCCGGACGGCGGCTACCCCGGCGAGCCCGGTCACACCGCGACCAGCGGCTGCCACGACATCACGGTCTACGCGGAGAAGGACCTCGCGGCCGGCGCCTGCATGGGTGACGGCGTCCTCTTCGACATCAAGGACCGGGTCAACCCGAAGATCATCACGTCGGTCCGCGACACCGTGAACTTCGCGTTCTGGCACTCGGCGACGTTCAACAACAGCGGCACCAAGGTCGTCTTCACCGACGAGCTCGGTGGCGGCGGCGCGGCGACCTGCAACCCGGAGATCGGCCCGAACCGCGGCGCGGACGCGGTCTACGAC
>CAKUMG010000619.1 GCA_934667465.1 uncultured Actinoplanes sp.
TCCGCCTCGAACGCCAGGATCCACTCGTAGTCGCCGAGCGAGAACGAGGCGACCGTGTTCGCGCGCACGTCCGGGTCGGGGCGGGCCAGCTTGCCGTGCTCGGCGAGCATGGCGCGCCGCTCCTCGTCGGGGAGCAGGTACCACTCGTACGACCGCACGAAGGGATAGACGCTGATGTAGGGCCGCGCCTCCTCGCCCGCGAGGAACGCCGGCAGGTGGCTCTTGTTGAACTCGGCGGGCCGGTGCAGCGCCATCTGCGACCACACGGGGGTGAGGTGCCTGCCGAGGGCGGTGCGGCGGAACAGTCCGTACGCGTCCTGCAGCGCGTCGGACGACGCCGAGTGCCACCACACCATCACGTCGGCGTCGGCGCGCAGCCCGGAGACGTCGTAGGTGCCGCGGATCGTGACGTCCTTCTCCGCCAGCTGGCCGAAGAGCGTGTCCACCTCGGCGGACAGCTCGTCGCGCAGCGCGGGCAGCGGCGTCGTGGCGCGGAAGACCGACCACATGGTGTACCGGATCGTGGCGTTCAGCTCGTTGATCCGGCTCGCGTTGGACTGCGGCTCGCTCATCGTTCCTCCAGGTGTTTCAGCACATCGTCGGCGGCCTTCTCGCCGCTGGCCACGCAGGCGGGGATGCCGACGCCGTCGAAGGCGGCACCGGCTAGGGCAAGCCCGGGGTGGTCGTGCAGGGCGGCGCGGGCCAGCGCGACCCGGTCGAGGTGGCCGGGGGCGTATTGCGGGAGCCCGCCGCCCCAGCGCTGCACCCAGGACCCGGTCGGCTCGGGCAGCGCGGTGCCGAGCAGGCGGCCCAGCTCGGCGTGGGCGGTGGCGGCCAGCACGGTGTCGTCGTACTGCAGCCGTTCCTCCTCGCCGTCGCGGCCGAGCGAGACCCGGACGATCGCAGGGCCGCCGTCGCTGCCCAGGTGGGCCCACTTGCGGGTGAAGAACGTGGCCGCCTTGACCAGGGTGCCCTCGGTGGGCGGCACCAGGAAGCCGGACAGCTCGGGCAGGGCGGTGCCGGGCGGCAGCGCGAACGCCGCCAGGGCCACGCTCGCATAGGTCAGGGTCTCGACCCCGGCGGCGGCGGAGAGGTCGATGCCGGCCAGCAGGCGCGACGCCGGGCGGGCGGGCACGGCGAGCACCACCGCGTCCACATCGTCGACCTGGGGTTCCGGGACCGGGCCCAGCAGCAGGCGCCAGCCGTGGGCGGTGCGGGTCAGCTCGCGCACCGGCAGCCCCAGGCTGATCCGGGCGCCGCTGGCCGCGGCCGCCGCGCCGACGAGGCTGCTCATGCCGCCGGTGAGGGAGGCGAAGATCGGACGGCCGGGTACGCGTACGGAGGCGGCCTGCGCGGCGCGGACCGCGCCCTGGAGCGTGTGCTCGCTGCGGGCGGTCCGGGCCAGGGCCGGCATCGTAGTGGCGAGCGAGAGCCGGTCGGCGCGGCCCGCATAGACGCCGCCCAGCATGGGGTCGACGAGCCGGTCGGCGACCTCGTCGCCGTAGCGCGCGCGGACCAGGGCACCGACCGCGACGTCCTCGTCCTCGGACAGCAGCGGGCGGCCGAGGTCCCGATCGGCGCCGGCCGCGGGGCGGGCGACCGCGCCGAGCGTGGACAGGTCGCCGGGGACGCCGACGAGCGTGCCGGTGGGCACCCGCTCGAGCCCGCCGCCGATGGCCAGGGCCGCGGGGATGGGGGCGGGGTGCACGAGGGAGTCGCCGAGGCCCAGTCGCCGGGCGAAGGCCACCGCCGCGGACTCGCCACCGGTGGGCGCGCCCATCAGCATGGACTCGGCACCCCGCTCCACCTGCGCGCCCGCGAGGTCGCCGGTGCGCAGCTTGCCGCCCAGCCGGCCGCTCTGCTCGTACACGATGATCTCGGTGTCGGCGGGGGCGCGGTCGCGGATCCGCACGGCAGCGGCGAGGCCGGCGATCCCCCCGCCCACAACAGCAACCCGCTTTCGCACGGGTCCCACAGTGTCAGGTCGGGCCGGGCCCCGGCCACCGGGGTCCTTCGATGTGAGCGGCACGGCAGCCACTGTGCCCCCCGGGGGTGACGGCGCGGCAGGGCCGAAGGTCCCGCGACGCGGGGTTACTCTGCGCGCATGGACTATCAGGTTTCGGTGAACGTCGAGCAGCTGGCGGAGTGGCACGTCCGCCTCAAGGGCCTCGCGGACGCCCACCACGAGCACGCCACCGGGGACCACCTCAAGGCCCTCGCTCAGGAGGTCTACGAGATGGTCCCGTCGGAGTGGTGGGCCACGCAGCCCGAGCCCGTCCGGACGCCGCGGTCCTGAGCCGTTATTTCGCGTCGAGCCTGATCGACAGGCTGTTGACGCAGTGCCGGGTGTCCTTGGGCGTCATCCGCTCGCCGCGGAAGACGTGGCCCAGGTGGCTGTCGCAGCGGGCGCAGCGGATCTCGGTGCGGACCATGCCGGCGCTGTAGTCGTCGATCTCCTTGACCGCGCCCGGGATGGTGTCGTCGAAGGACGGCCAGCCGCAGTGGCTGTCGAACTTGGTGTCACTGGGATAGAGGTCCGCGCCGCAGGCCCGGCACTGGTACATGCCCTCGGTCTTGGTGTCCACATACTCCCCCGACCAGGGGCGCTCGGTGCCGGCCTGCCGCAGCACCCGGAACTCGTCGGGGGTCAGGCGGACCCGCCACTCTTCCTCGGTGGTGGGCAGGGTCGTTCCGTCGGTTGCCATGCCTCCAAGGTACGTCGCGGCTGGCGTCCCACCGCGCCGTCGCCGATGCCCCGCCCCGGTGACTTCGGGGCGGGTGACGCGTTGAGCAGGGGGATGGGTGGAGGGTGGGTGCATGCAAATCGGTCATAAGACGCTAAACTCCACCGGACCGATAGGGACTTACCGCAACAGAACGGATTCTTCGCATGAGTTTGACGCGCCGGCTGGCCGCTGGACTGCCCGTGGCCGGTATCACCGCCCTCGCCGCCCTGGCCTTCACCGGGGCGCCCGCTGCGGCGACCGGTGACGAAGCGGTACGTGCCGCCCACCCCGCTGTCATGACCACCCCGTGCGCGGAGGGTGAGCGGGGCGCGAACTGCGACTACGGGTACGGCGACGAGGCGCCGAACGACAACGCCACCACCAACCCCACCCGCGGCCAGTCCGGCTACGGCGGCGAGAGCCCCAGCACGCCGCCGACCACGCCGACGACCCCCACCGCCACCCCGTCCACCCCGACCGCGAGCGTCGACACCGTCCCGCCGGGCGGCGAGCTCCCGGCGGAGTCGCCGTCGGCCTCCACCGCCGCGTCGCCCAGCCCGAGCACCCCGGGCGGCGGCGTCAGCGCGGGCGGCACCCTGCCCAAGACCGGCGCGCCGATGGGCCTGACCATCGCCGTCGGTGGCGCCATGGTGCTCGCCGGCGCGGGCGCGGTGGCCTACTCGCGCCGCCGCAAGGTCTGACCTTCCTCAAGGCCTCGACACGGCCGTCCTTCCGCTCCGGCGGGAGGGCGGCCGTGTCGTTTTCTCGTAAGGTCGGTCACATGGCAGCTTCCAAGTCGCCGGCCGAGGAGATCGAGGTCGCGGGTCGCCAGGTGCGGCTCACCAGCCCCGACAAGATCGTCTTCCCCCGCCGGGGGTACACCAAGCGGGACGTCTTCGAGTACTACCTGGCGGTCGGCGACGGGATCATGCGCGCCCTGCGGGACCGCCCGACCACGCTGCAGCGCTTCCCCGACGGCATCGAGGGGGAGATGTTCTTCCAGAAGCGCATCCCAGCCCGCGGGGTGCCGCCCTGGATCGGCACCGCCACGGTCAGCTTCCCCTCCGGCCGCACGGCCGAGGAGCTCTGCCCCGCCGACCTGGCCCACGTCGCCTGGGCGGCGCAGATGGGGACGGTCGTTTTCCACCCCTGGCCGGTACGCGCCCCGGCCCCCGACAATCCCGACGAGCTGCGCATCGACCTGGACCCGCAGCCGGGCACCGGCTTCGCCGACGTGGTGCACACCGCCGGCGTCGTCCGCGAGGTCCTCGCCGACCTGGGCTGGACCGGGTGGCCCAAGACCTCAGGCGGCCGCGGGGTGCACATCTACGCGAGGATCCGCCCGGAATGGTCCTTCGTGCAGGTGCGCCGCGCCGCGATCGCCCTGGCCCGCGAGGTGGAACGGCGCAGCCCCGAGCGCATCACGACGTCGTGGTGGAAGGAGGAGCGCGGCGAACGGGTCTTCCTCGACTACAACCAGATGGCCCGCGACCGGACGATCGCGTGCGCCTACTCGCTGCGCGCCAACGAGCGCGCCACGGTCTCCGCCCCGGTCACCTGGGACGAACTGCCCGGCGTCGAGCCCGACGACTTCGACCTGCGCACCATGCCGCCGCGGTTCGCGGAGCGCGGCGATCCGCATGCCGGGATCGACGACGTCGCGTACGACCTCACGCCCCTGCTCGAATGGTCCGACCGCGACGAGAAGGCCGGCCAGGGCGACCTGCCCTATCCGCCCGACCACCCGAAGATGCCGGGCGAGCCGAAGCGGGTCCAGCCCTCCAAGGACCGCGACCGCAAGACCGCCCCTAAAGGCTGAGCTTGAAGCCCTCGTGGCTGTTCTCGA
>CAKUMG010000620.1 GCA_934667465.1 uncultured Actinoplanes sp.
GGGCTTTCGTGCGCCTCGCCGCCGGGGAGCTGCTGGTCCTCGGGGCGGCGGTCGGGCTCGCGGTGGCGTTGTCGCGCAGCCCGACGCCCGTACCCGAGATCGCCGTCGAACCCGACCCGCTGGTGGAGCTGCTCGGCTTCGCGCCGCCCGGACCGCTGACCGCGGCGCGCCTGATCGGTGACGTACTGCCCGACATGGTGTGGCTGACCGTGGTGGCGGCGGGGCTGCTCGCCTACCTGGCCGGGGTGCGGCGGCTGCGGGCGGCGGGAACCGCGTGGCCGGCGCGCCGGACCGGGTCGTGGGTGGCCGGGATGCTGCTGCTCGGGGCGGTGACGTGCCTGGGCGCGGCGAAGTACGCGTACCTCCTCTTCGAGGTCCACCTCGCCCAGCACGTGCTCCTGGCGACGGCCGTCCCGCTGCTGCTGCTCGGCGGCGCCCCCGTGCCGCTGGCGCTGCGTGCGCTGCGCCGGCCCGCCGATCCCGACGTCCGCGGCGCCCGCGAGTGGCTGCTGGTGCTCCTGCGCGGAAGCTTCCTGCGGTTCCTGAGCCGGCCGGTGGTCGCGATCGTGCTCTATGTGACCACGGTGTACGGACTGTACGTGACCGGGACGCTCGGCCGGGTCATGCGCTCCGACCTGGGCCCCCTCGTCATGCAGCTCGTGTTCGTGCTGGCCGGGCTGCTGGTGTTCGCGGCCCGGCCGCGGGTCGTGATCCGGGTCGCGGTGGCGGCCGCCTACGTACTGCTCGGCATCTGGCTGCTGCGGTCCACGACGGTCATCGGCACTGACTGGTATCCGGCGGTCCACCCGGACGTGGCGCCGTCCCTTCTCGACGACCAGCGCCGGGCGGCGTGGGTCGCCTGGGCGGCCGTGCCGCTGCTGCTGATCCCGACCGCAGCCCGTCCCGCCGCCCGGGTGCCTCGATCCGGTGGCGTGCCCGCACGGGCGGGAGCCTGACCACCCCGACCGGCACACCGGACACCCGCAGGGTTGGCGTGCGCGGTGGTGCCGAATCCATCGCCTCACCGCGCATGCCGTGGACCTCAGTGGTACGTGTGGTTCCACCACAGATACGGCGAGCACTTCCCCGGCAGGCCGGCCGCCGTGTTGCCGGACTGACAGATCCGGATTCGGTGGATGGGCCGGTACGTGACCCAGCTCGTGCCGTCCTCGTCCCGCGGCTGAGCGGTGACCGAGTGGGAATCATTGTTGGTCGAGTACCAGAACACCTGCAGCACACACCCGTAGGAGTTGCTGGTGGTGCCGACGGTCATCTCCTTGTAGGTGTCGTGGTTGAACGTGCCGGACGGGGAGTCGACAGCGGCGACGCACAAGTCGCCGGATGCCGCCGTCACATCAAGGGCATAGAAGTCAGCGGCGTGGGCAACGGTGCCGGTCGTGACGAGCCCGGCGCCAACGGTCAATCCGACGGCGGCCAGCTGCGCCAGCTTCTTCTTGATCATGCGGGTTGCTCCTGTCGTTCGGGCCGGATGTGATGACATCGTCCGGGTCAGATGCAGTCGGAGCCGACGATCTCGTCAGCCTTGTTGTTGCCGGCGCCAAGGCTCGAGTAAGCCTTGCCTGGTGCCATCAGACCGAGGCCGACGTCGGCGGAGTGGTTGGCGGACCGGTGGTCGAGCAGCGTGTACCTCCGGCCCGTGTTGTTGACCACCGACTCGACGTCGTTGCGCATGTTGATCGGCGAGCCCAGGTCGACCATGTTGCAGCCGGCGAGCCACGACGACGCCGCCCATGACGAGGTCGGTCCGGTGTTGCCGTTGAAGTTGACCCTCACGTAGATGCAGACATCGCCGGGCTGACATCCGTGCAGCGGCCCCGTCGTGGCCTCGGCACGGGCGGGTGCGATCGCCAGCCCGGAGAGCGCGACAGCGAGGAGCATGGCTGTGCGGGAGCGGAACTTGGTCATAGTCACCTTCCTGGTGGGATGTTGTTTCGCCGCGGCGCTCGTAACGGGCGCCGGGAGTCGGGGTCATCGGCTCACCCCGCAACCGGCCCGGCCCGGGCGCGGCGCACCGCCGCGCCCGACGGGGTCGGTCAGGCGGAGATCAGGGCCCAGAACTGGTCGGCGTAGCCGGCGCACGTGGTCTTCACGACCGGGGCGCCGGAGGAGCCGCCCCGCGCTACCAGGCACTGGCCGGTGGCCTTGTTCTTGAGCTGGGCGAAATTGCCGGCCGCGCCCAGCTGGAAGTTCTGGTCGCTGTAGGACACGTTGCAGCCGGACTGCACGGCCTGGCTCTCGCTGGTCCGCGACACCAGGCACTTGCCGCTGCTGCCGTTGACGATCAGCACATATCCGGTCTGGCCCTGGATGAAGCTCCACCGCTGGTCGGCGTAGTTCGCACAGGTGGTCTGCACCGCCGGGTTGTTGCTGGCGGCGCCCTGAACGAGCAGACACTTCTTACTGTTGACGTTCTGGATGTGGTAAAGCGTCGCCGCCTGTGCGGGCGCCGCGCCGAACAGCAGGGCGGACAGCATGCCCACCATCGCGGTGACCGCTGTCGCTCGCCGGCCGAACCCTCTCATGAATGCCTCCCGGATCTGTCGGTTGCTTCGGAGGCTGGCATGAAGTCGAGCTGACAGGCGATGGTCAGCTGTCCCTGAACTGCGGCTATGTGTCGGCCGGGGACACTTGCCCGGTGCTGACCACGGACATTGGTGACGTACGTTGTGGGAACGGTCGCGATGATCACCCGAACATCCGGCGCGAGCCGGCGGCTGCGCCGGGCCGCGCGGATCCACCACCGCGGCGGTGCCGGTGCAGTCGCTCGCGGGCCACGGCGCAGGCGTACGCCGTGCCGCCGACTTCAGCGCCCGGTGGAGATCTCGTCCGTGCAGTTCTCCCGGCGCGGGTCATCGCGCCAGAGGCAGACCTGGAGGGTGACCGCTCGCCCGCCGATGGTGGTGGCGACCGCGGGTGTATGCACGTAGCCGCGTTCACTACTGGACAGAGTCGTGGCGCAACTGTGCCACCGTCCGTCCCCGACGCGCCATCGGACCCGGACTCCGCCCGCGTGCGGGTCGTGGTCGTCGGATCCGGCCCGGCCCCAGTAATAGATCCGGCCGGCGTGGCTGTCGTAGCGTGCCGAGCCGTTCATCTGGTCGAAGTCGAGGGTGGGGCTGAGCCGGGTGGCCCGGTCGTCGGCGAACCTGGCCGGAGTGTCGGCGAGGATGTCGTCCCCGGTGGCGTCGAGCCAGCAGCCGGCATCCGCCACCGGCTTCGGATCGCTGTGCGCTCCGGGTCCCCAGGCCTCGAGCACCAGGAGAGCGCCGGCACCGGCAAGCGCGACCGAGCCGGCAGCCCGCGCGATCGGCAGCCAGCGCCGCCGGGGGCGGCGGGTGGTGAAGTACGCGTCGACGACCTTGGGCTGCGCGGACAGATCCTTCCTGGCAATGGGGGCCGGTACGGCGCGCGGTGCTTGCTCGTCGGCCTGTCTCGCGGCCTCGGCCAGTGCCGCGACGCGGGCGCAGGCGACCGTGAGCCGCTCGCCGTCGGCCGCGGTGAACGGTGCTCCGGCGATGAGGTGGCCTGCCCGGGCGACCGCGACCACGAGGACCGGGTCGGTGATCTGGCGCAGTTTGCCGGCGAGCACGGCCGCCACGTCGTCCTTGTCGACCGAGAGGCCGGGTGCCAGCCGTTCGCTGCGGATGACCTCGGCCAGGTGGCGTAGCGATCCCGGTTGCCGCCGGCGTTTGGGCGCGGGCGACGAGGGCGGTGGGGTATAGACCCCGTCGCGCTCGGCCCGTGCCACCGCGGCGTTGACTTCGGACGCCAGCAGCTGGGCGGCTTGGTCGACCTGCTTCCACCACGGGGACGGCGGTTCGCTCATACTCATCGGCGACATTCTATGCCTCACCCGGACGCTGAGCTGGCCCGGACACCGGAGTTGAGCCAGGGGCTGCCCTGGAGCTGCGGCAGCCTCCGGCGGGTCAGCCCGTAGGGGCCGCCACTGTGAGGGTGGTGACGCCGGCGAGGGCGTCCACGTCGACCCGGTCGGCGGCGTCGCCCCAGGTCGCAGATGTGAAGGTGCGGCCCGCGGCCACCCCGGCGTGCGTACGTCCGTCGAAGACCACCTGCCCCGCACCCTGCGCCACCCGCACCCGTACCGGCACGGCCGCCGCGGTGCGGACGTCCAGGAGGGACACGCCGCCGGACATGCGCACGGTCAGTGTCCCGTCCGGCGCCGGCAGCGCCAGTTCCATCCGGGAAGCGCCGCCGCTGAGCTCGACCGCGCCGACCCGCCCGCCGCTCAGGTCGACGGTCCCGTGATCGGTGCCCCCGGCGATCCGCAGATCCCAGCGCACCCGGTCGCTGAGCGTCACCTCGACCGTGTCGGCGTTCCCGTCGAGCGACAGCCGAACCCGCCCGTCCTGCTCGGCCACCCGCGGCAGCCCCGACCCGCCCTCGGGCGTCACCACCCGATACAGCCCGTCGCTCAGGTCGGCCGTCCGCACCGTCACCGCCCGGGCGCCATCCAAAAGATCAAATCCCGCAGCCGTACGCCCGTCGAACGCGCCACTGGCCACATGTCCACC
>CAKUMG010000621.1 GCA_934667465.1 uncultured Actinoplanes sp.
GCACGATACGAGCCGGGTACTGCCACGGCGAGCGACCGCGCACTTCTCCGAACCTCCGACTCGTCCGACACCCCCGGTCAGGGTGCCCTATCCGGCGGCGGCCCGCCGGGCAACCCCCGGTGATTCTGCACGGCCGCGCGTTGCGCTGCCGAGATCTTCTCCCGTACGCGGCGGTGCACCGCGTGGCGCCGAATGTATCCCCGCAGCCGGGCGCGCGCCGCCGGGCTGTGGACAACTCGGCCGGGCCTGTGGACAACCGGAATTCTGTCGGTCCCGGCTGGTAGACATGCGGTCGTGGCGGACATGACACGGGAACCAGTGAGCGAGGCCGAGCGGGCGATCGTCCGGGAATGCGCCGAGGAGGTGCTGCGCCGGCTGGCGGGCGAGCAGGCGGTGCTCCGCGAGGACCAGTGGCGGGCGATCGAGGCGCTGGTCGTCGACAGGCGGCGGGTGCTCTGCGTGCAGCGCACGGGGTGGGGCAAGTCGGCGGTCTACTTCGTGGCCACCGCGCTGCTGCGCGACGGCATCACGGCCGAGCCGGGCGACCCGCCGGCCGGGCCCACGGTCATCGTGTCGCCGCTGCTCGCGCTGATGCGCAACCAGGTCGAGGCGGCCGCCCGGGCCGGCATCCGCGCCCGCACGATCAACTCGGCCAACCTCGACGAGTGGGGCCTGATCACCGCCGAGATCGCCGCCGGCGAGGTCGACGTGCTGCTGATCAGCCCCGAGCGGCTCAACAACCCCGACTTCCGCGACAACGTGCTGCCCGGGCTCGCCGCGGGCACCGGCCTGCTCGTGGTCGACGAGGCCCACTGCGTGTCCGACTGGGGCCACGACTTCCGCCCCGACTACCGGCGGCTGCGCACGTTCCTCGAGGGCCTGCCCGGGCGCACGCCGGTGCTCGCGACGACCGCGACCGCCAACGAGCGGGTCACCGCCGACGTGGCCGACCAGCTCGGCGACGCCCTGGTCCTGCGCGGCACCCTCGACCGTGACTCGCTGCGCCTGGCCGTGCTCGACCTGCCCGACCCGGCGCACCGCCTGGGCTGGCTCGCCGACCACCTCGACCGCCTCCCGGGTTCCGGCATCGTCTACACGCTGACCGTCGCCGCGGCCACCGAGACCGCCGAGTTCCTGCGCTCGCGCGGCTTCGCGGTCGCGTCCTACACGGGCCAGGTCGAGGATGCCGACCGCCGCGCCGCGGAGCAGGACCTGCTCGACAACAAGATCAAGGCGCTGATCGCCACGTCGGCGCTGGGCATGGGCTTCGACAAGCCCGACCTCGGCTTCGTCGTGCATCTGGGCGCCCCGCCCTCGCCCATCGCCTACTACCAGCAGGTGGGCCGCGCCGGCCGCGCGGTCGACCACGCCGAGGTGGTGCTGCTGCCCGGCCGCGAGGACGTCGCGATCTGGCGTTACTTCGCCTCCCTGGCCTTCCCCCCGGAGGAGCAGGTGCGCACGGTGCTCCGGGCCCTGCCGCAGGACCGGCCCCTGTCGACGCAGGCCCTCGAGCCCGTCGTCGACCTGCGCCGCGCCCGGCTCGAGCTGATGCTCAAGGTGCTCGACGTCGACGGCGCGGTCCGCCGCACCCGGGGCGGCTGGGTCGCCACCGGCGAGCCGTGGACCTATGACAGCGCCCGCCTGCGCCGGGTCGCCGAGGCCCGGGCGGCGGAGCAGCAGACCATGCTCGACTATGCGACCACGTCCTCGTGCCGCATGGAGTTCCTGCGCCGCTGTCTCGACGACGCCGAGGCCGGCCCCTGCGGCCGCTGCGACCGCTGCGCGGAGCCGCTGTTCGACACCGCCGTGTCCGCAGAGTCGCTGTCGGCGGCCGCGACGTTCCTCGGGCACGTCGGCGTCGACATCACCGGAAAGAAGATGTGGCCGAGCGGCCTCCCGCAGGCCGGCGTCGAGCTCAAGGGCAAGATCCCGCCGGCCGAGCAGATCGAGCCGGGCCGCGCCGTCGGCCGGCTCTCCGACCAGGGCTGGGGCACGCGGCTGCGCGCCCTGGTGTCGCCGGAGTCCCCCGACGCCGCGGTCTCCGGCGACCTGGCCGACGCCGTGGTCGAGGTGCTCAAGACCTGGGCGCGCGGTGACAACGCCTGGGCCCACCGCCCCGCCGGCGTGGTCGCCGTGGCCTCGCACCGCCATCCCGAGCTGGTGAGCAGCGTGGCCGAGCGGATCGCCCGGGTCGGCCGGCTCCCGCTGCTGGGCACCCTCGACACCGGCCCCCGCCGCGCCGACGGCCCGCGGGGCAACAGCGCGCAGCGGGTCCTCGCCCTGCACGACGCGTTCACCGTGCCGGCGGAGCTGGCCGAGCAGCTCGCCGGCCTCGACGGGCCGGTCCTGCTGATCGACGACCTGGTCGACTCGGGCTGGACGATGACGCTGGCGGGCCGGGCGCTGCGGCGCGCGGGTGCGCCGGGCGTGCTGCCTCTCGCCCTGGCCGTCGCCGGCTGACGTCGCGACAGGCCCGGCGATATACGGGTGGGGGGTATGCTGGGGCGCATGACCACCGAGCACGAGCATCACGGGCCGCACGGCTATTCGGGCGACAAGGCGGCCCTCCTCGGGCGCCTGCGCCGGGTGGAGGGTCAGATCCGGGGGCTGCAGCGCATGGTGGAGGAGGACACCTACTGCATCGACGTCCTCACGCAGATCTCCGCCGCGAAAAGCGCCCTGCAGGCCGTCGCCATCGGGCTGCTCGAGGACCACCTCGCGCACTGCGTCGTCGACGCCGCGCGGGCCGGCGACCCGACCGCGAAGGTCAAGGAGGCGTCGGACGCGATCGCCCGCCTGGTCCGCTCCTAGATCCCGCGCCCCGGCGGGCATCGATGGTCCGGCGTCGCGCGGGCGGCGCCGTTGCGAAACAATGACAGCAGCACCGAGCCGAGAGCATCTCGGGAAGGAAGGCTTTGCATGGCCGTCACCAGCACCTACACCGTCACCGGCATGACCTGTGGCCACTGTGTCCAGGCCGTCACCGGCGAGCTCACCGGGTTGCCGGGCGTCGCCGGCGTCGAGGTCGACCTGGGGACCGGGTCGGTGACCGTGACCAGCGCGGAACCGCTGTCCGACGAGGCGGTGCGGGCCGCGGTGGACGAGGCCGGCTACGAGCTCGCCGATGCCTGACGATGCGGCGCCTCCCCGCGACGTGACTTCCCCCGCCGAGACCTCCGGCGTGGCTCCGGAGCGTGGCACGGGTTTCCGGCTGGCCGCCTTCGGGGCGCTCGTCGTAGTGGTGCTGTTCGCCGGCTACGGCATCGGCCGGCTCAACAACTCCGTCGAGAGCGCCGCCGCCCCGCCCGCGCCCGGGTCCACGCACGACATGTCCGGGGCGGCGGGGGCCGCGGCCGCGCCGCACGACGACACCGGGGCGGCCCCGCACGTCCACAACGGCGACGGCACGGTCACCCAGGTGGCGGGCTCCGGGGGCGCCGCGCAGTCGGTCGGCGGGCTCGCGGTCACGGGGAGCGGGCTCACCCTGCGGCCCGAGAGCGCCGTCTTCCCGGCCGGGCGCAGCCAGCCGTTCCGGTTCCGGGTCGCCGGCGCCGGTGGCGCGCCCGTGACCACCTACGCCGTGGTGCACGACAAGCCCCTGCACCTCGTGATCGTCCGCCGCGACCTGAGCGGCTTCCAGCACCTGCACCCCACGATGGCCCCGGACGGCACGTGGTCGATCGACCTCACGCTCGCCGAGCCGGGCAGCTATCGGGCCGTGGCCGACTTCACCGCGGTCGTGGGCGGGCAGCAGACCCCGGCCACGCTCGGCACCGACCTCACGGTGGCCGGCGACTACCGCCCCGCCCCGCTGCCCGAGCCGGCCACGCCCGCCGCGGCGGGGGAGTTCACCGTCGACCTGGGCGGCACGCTCAGCGCCGCCGCCTCCCAGCCCGTCCTGCTCACCGTGCGCGACAAGTCCGGCAAACCGGCGCCCCTCGAGCCCAATCTGGGCGCCTTCGGTCACCTGGTCGTGTTCCGCGAGGGTGACGTGGGTTACGTGCACGTCCATCCCGAGCCGGAGCCCGTCGACGGGGCCGTGAAGTTCTGGCTGGCCGCTCCCGGCCCGGGCCGCTACCGGATGTTCTTCGACTTCCAGGTGGCCGGCCAGGTGCACACGGCGGCGTTCACCGCGGTCGTCGAATAGCTGGCACCCCGGTGCCGGTGCGGCGGGAAAGCGCACTTGGCGCCGGGGTGGTCGGCCGTTCGGGCGGAAATTGTGGATCTTCCATCCGGCCCGGTCTTTGTTAGGCTGCCCTTACCTAGCATGGAGGTGCTGCGATGACGTTGGCCTACCCGCCCAGGGAGAAGCTGTCCGTCCGGCTGCGCGTCGGGACCCGTCCCGACCACGACGCCGCCCAGGGCAGCGGGTTCCTGGACCGGCTCGCCACCGGAGACCTGCCCCGCGAGGCCTATGCCGACCTCGCCACGCAGCACTGGTGCATCTACGAGGCGCTGGAGCGCGCGGCGGAGGCGATGTCCGCCGACCCGGGCGCGGGCCGCTTCGTCTTCCCGGAGCTGACCCGGCT
>CAKUMG010000622.1 GCA_934667465.1 uncultured Actinoplanes sp.
CCCTTCGACCACCGGCTCGGCCGGCCCGACGCGTCGTCGCGGCGGCTGGCCCGCAACACCCAGACGCTGCTGATCGAGGAGGCGCACACCGCCCGGGTGCTCGACCCGGCGGGCGGCTCCTGGTATGTGGAGCGTTACACCGAGCAGCTCGCCCAGGCCGGCTGGGAGTGGTTCACCGAGATCGAGCGGGCCGGGGGCCTGGGCAGCGGGATCGTCGCCGACCGGCTGGCCCGCACATGGGAGGCCCGGGAGGCCCGGCTCGCGCGCCGCCGCGACCCGCTCACCGGGGTCAGCGAGTTCCCCAATCTGGCCGAGCGGCTCCCCGAGCGCCGCCCCGCCGCCGCGCCCGCCGGTGGTGGCCTGCCCCGGCACCACTACGCGGAGGCCTTCGAACGCCTGCGCGACCGCAGCGACGCGCACGAGCGCGCGACGGGCGCCCGTCCCGCCGTACGGCTGGTCGGTCTGGGGTCGAAGGCCGCGCAAGGCCCCAGGGTGGGCTTCGCCACCAACCTCTTCGCCGCCGGCGGGATCGCTGTCGCTGAGGAGGCGGACGTCGTCTGCCTGTGCGGACCCGACAAGGCGTACGCGGCGGAAGCCGAGACCGTTGCCGCCGGGCTGCGGGCCGCGGGGGCCAGGAAAGTCCTGCTCGCGGGGCGCGGCGACTACGCGGGCGTCGACGCTTACATCTACTCCGGATGCGACGCGATCGCGGCGCTGACCAGCACACTGGCCGACCTGGGGGTTGCGGAATGATCCCGGACTTCTCCACCGCGAAGCTGACCGCCGCGACGCCCGGCACCGCCCCGGCCCCCTCCGGCGAACTGTGGCACACGCCCGAGGGCATCGCCGTGCCGCCGGTCTACACAGCCGACGACCTGGCCGGGCTGGAGCAGCTCGGCAGCCTGCCGGGCATCGCGCCCTACCTGCGCGGCCCCTACCCGACCATGTACGTGAACCAGCCGTGGACCATCCGCCAGTACGCCGGCTTCTCCACCGCCGAGGAGTCGAACGCGTTCTACCGGCGCAACCTGGCCGCCGGGCAGAAGGGCCTGTCCGTCGCGTTCGACCTGCCCACGCACCGCGGCTACGACTCCGACCACCCGCGGGTCACCGGCGACGTCGGCATGGCCGGCGTGGCGATCGACTCCATCTACGACATGCGCCGGCTCTTCGAGGGCATCCCGCTCGACCGGATGAGCGTCTCGATGACCATGAACGGCGCCGTGCTGCCGGTGCTGGCGCTCTACATCGTCGCGGCCGAGGAGCAGGGGGTCGCGCCGGAGCAGCTCTCCGGCACGATCCAGAACGACATCCTCAAGGAGTTCATGGTCCGCAACACCTACATCTACCCGCCGGCGCCGTCGATGCGGATCATCTCCGACATCTTCGCCTACACGTCGCAGCGGATGCCGCGCTTCAACTCGATCTCGATCTCGGGCTACCACATCCAGGAGGCCGGGGCGACCGCCGACCTGGAACTCGCCTACACGCTCGCCGACGGCGTCGAGTACCTGCGCGCCGGGCGGGCGGCCGGGCTCGACATCGACGCGTTCGCGCCGCGGCTGTCGTTCTTCTGGGCCGTCGGCATGAACTTCTTCATGGAGGTCGCGAAGCTGCGGGCAGGCCGGCTGCTCTGGGCCCGGCTGGTGCGCGAGTTCGGGCCCAAGAACCCCCGGTCGCTGAGCCTGCGCGCGCACTGCCAGACCTCCGGCTGGTCGCTGACCGCGCAGGACGTCTGGAACAACGTGATGCGTACGTGTGTCGAGGCCATGGCGGCGACGCAGGGCCACACGCAGTCGCTGCACACCAACGCGCTCGACGAGGCGCTCGCGCTGCCCACCGACTTCTCGGCCCGGATCGCCCGTAACACCCAGCTCGTGCTCCAGCAGGAGTCGGGCACCACCCGCGCGATCGACCCGTGGGGCGGCAGCGCCTACGTCGAGAAGCTCACCCGCGACCTCGCCGCCCGGGCCTGGGAACACATCGCCGAGGTCGAGGCGGCCGGCGGCATGGCCCGCGCGATCGACGAGGGCATCCCCAAGATGCGCATCGAGGAGGCCGCCGCCCGGACCCAGGCGCGCATCGACTCCGGTCGCCAGCCCGTCATCGGGGTCAACAAGTACCGCCCCGACGCCGACGAGCCGATCGACGTGCTCAAGGTGGACAACGCCGCGGTCCGGGCCGGTCAGATCGAGAAGCTGCGCCGGCTGCGCGCCGAGCGCGACGAGGGCGCCTGCCGGTCCGCGCTCGACGCGCTCACCCGGGCCGCCGCCGGCGACGCCAACCTGCTGGAGCTGGCCGTGGACGCGGCGCGGGCGAAGGCTACGGTGGGGGAGATCTCGGACGCGCTCGAGAAGGCATACGGGCGGCACACCGCCCGGATCCGGACGATCTCCGGGGTCTACCGGAAGGAAGCGGGACAGGTGGCCAACATGGAGCAGGCCCGGGCGGCGGCGGCCGCGTTCGCCGAGGCCGAGGGCCGTCAGCCCCGGATCCTGGTGGCCAAGATGGGCCAGGACGGCCACGACCGCGGGCAGAAGGTCATCGCGACCGCGTTCGCCGACCTCGGCTTCGACGTCGACGTGGGCCCGCTGTTCGCCACCCCCGCCGAGGTCGCGCGGCAGGCGGTCGAGGCCGACGTGCACCTGGTCGGCGTCAACTCCCTGGCTGCCGGGCACCTCACGCTGGTGCCCGCGCTGCGTGACGAGCTCGCCGCCCAGGGGCGCCCCGACATCATGATCATCGCGGGTGGGGTCATTCCGCCGCAGGACTACGACGCGCTGCGCGCCGCGGGGGCGGCCGCGATCTTCCCGCCCGGCACGGTGCTGGCCGACGCGGCGATCGGCCTGCTCGCCGACCTGTCCCGGCGCCTCGGTCACGCGGTTTCGGATTTTTCGGTCCTTCCGGACATTTCCGAGGCTTCGTGACGGCGCCGGGAGTCGATCTGGGGGAGATGGCGGCGGGGGTGCGGGCCCGGACCCCCGCCTGGGTCGCGCGCGCGATCACGCTCGTCGAGTCGGCGCGCGCGGATCACCAGGCGCGCGCGCAGGAGCTGCTGACGCTGCTGACGCCGTACGCGGGGAAATCGCACCGGATCGGGATCAGCGGCGTGCCCGGGGTCGGCAAGTCGACATTCATCGACGCGCTGGGCAGCGAGCTCACCGCCGCCGGCCACCGGGTCGCGGTGCTGGCCGTGGACCCGTCGTCGGTGCGCACCCGGGGCAGCATCCTGGGCGACAAGACGCGGATGGCCCGGCTCGCCGCGGACCCGGCAGCCTTCGTGCGGCCGTCGCCGAGCGCGGGCACGCTGGGCGGCGTCGCCAAGGCCACCCGCGAGGCGATCGTCGTGGTCGAGGCCGCCGGCTACGACGTGGTCATCGTGGAGACCGTCGGGGTGGGGCAGTCGGAGACCGCCGTCGCCGAGATGGTCGACACGTTCCTGCTGCTGGCGCTCGCGCGTACGGGTGATCAGCTCCAGGGCATCAAGAAGGGCATCCTCGAGCTGGCCGACGTCATCGCGGTCAACAAGGCCGACGGCCCGCACGTCATGGAGGCCAGACGCGCCGCCCGCGAGCTGGCCGGCGCGCTGCACCTGCTCGACGCCACGTCGCCGTCCGCGGCCGTGCTGACCTGCAGCGCAACCGAGGGCACGGGCATCGGCGACGTCTGGAACCAGCTGACCGCGCACCGGGAGAAGCTCGCGGCGAGCGGGGACCTCGCCGAGCGCCGCCGCCGCCAGCAGGCGGGCTGGATGTGGGCGATGGCGCGCGAGGCGGTCCGGTTGCGGTTCGAGAACCACCCCGCCGTACGCGCCCTGGCCGCCGACGTGCAGCAACAGGTCCAGGACGGCTCGCTCACCCCGGCGCAGGCGGCCGATCGACTGCTCGCCGCCTACGAACTCTGAAGCGGCATCACCGGCGCGCCGACCTCGACGCCGCCGGGGCGCACGGTCATCCGCAGGCGGGCGGTGTTCACGAAGAAGTCCCCACAGGGGTACGCGTACAGCCGCACGATCGCTGTCGAATACTGCGCCATCGACGTGCGGCCCGGCAGGAACACCGACACCTCCCGGTGCTCCTCGAGCTCCTGCACGTCGAAGCCTCCGGCCGCGTCCCCCACGAACGGCACCTTCACCAGCCAGAACGGCCCCTCACCGTCGAGCACCTGCCGGTCCTGCTCGGGCGTCTCCAGAGCGAACGCCCGCCACGGCGTGCCGGTGACCCGGCCCCCGGCCGTCTCGACGTCCGCGACCAGCTGCGCCGTGGCCGCGGCGATCATCTGCTCGGCCACGTCCCACTCCCGCGCGTCGCGGCCCGGCGGCGTCCCGGGCACCGGCCGTGACGCCACGCGCATGGCCGGCACCTCGACCAGGGTGGCCTCCGGCTGCGTACCGAAAAGCCCCTCAGCCGCCCGGATCGCGTCGTCCTGCGCCCGCCGCTCCCGCTCCACGTCCGCGGCGTGCTGCCGCACGTCGCGGCGACCGTGACGGCTGAGCGGCTGAGCGGCTGCTGGAAAGGACACCCGGC
>CAKUMG010000623.1 GCA_934667465.1 uncultured Actinoplanes sp.
AGAGCTTCGGCCGCCTCCCCGACCTGGTCGAGAGCGCCGTCGACGGACTCAGCCCGGAGCAGCTCCGCACCCCGCCGGCCGAGGGCGCCAACCCGGTCGGCTGGCTCGTCTGGCACCTCACCCGCGTCCAGGACAGCCACGTCGCCGAGCTGCTCGGCGAGGACCAGCTCTACGCCACCGGCGACTGGGCGGCGAGCTTCGGCCTCGACCCCGACCCGGAGGACCACGGCTACGGCCACACCGCCGAGCAGGTCGCGACCGTCCGGCCCCGCGACGGCAAGGCCCTGATCGACTACTACCGCGCGGTCCACGAGCGCACGATCGCCTACCTCGGCACGCTGACCGAAAGCGACCTGGACCGCGTCGTCGACGACAACTGGGACCCGCCGGTCACCCTCGGCGTCCGCCTCGCCAGCGTCCTCGACGACGACACCCAGCACGTGGGCCAGGCCGCCTACGTCCGAGGTCTCCTGCTCTGACGTTTCCGGGTGGCCTCGGGCCGGCCGGCTAGGCGTGGGGGGCGTCGGAGGTGGCGGGGCGGCGGAGGCCCGCTTCGCGGACGAAGATGCGGCGGCGGGCCACCGCGTGGCCGCGGCGGTCGAGCTGGTAGCCGTCGAGCCAGATCCAGCCGTCGTAGGTGGGGCGGCTGTCGACGGAGATGATGCGGAACGGGAATCCCGAGGGGCCGACGAACTGGACGCTCGCGGCCTTGCCGACGAGGACGATGTCACCAACTGTCAGCGAAGATTCACGTTCGGCCATGCCTCATGGTTGCCTGGGCCGCGGTCTTCGTAAACCCGCCTCCTGGACGAATATCCGGCGGCGCAGCACCGCCCGCCCGCGGCGATCCAATTGATAGCCGTCGAGCCATACCCAGCCCTCGTACGTGGGACGGAGATCGACCTCGACGATGCGGAACGCGAATCCCGCGTCGCCGGCGAACTGCACGCTGGCGGCCCGGCCCACCAGCACGACGTCTCCCGCCCGTACCGTCCGCTCCGCCGTCGTCACCTCCGCCCCCTCCGACCAGGCGACCTGTTCGCCCACGACCGGCCGCACGGGAGTCGTGGTCGTCCCCGGCCGGGCGCGCCGGAAGGCTCTGGTGCCCCGGCACCGCTTCACCTTGGGCCGCAGGGCCGGCCGATCTCAATGGCCTCGGCGGATCTGGCACGAAGATTGCACGTTCCCCGCGGAACCATGACCGTGAGGAGTCGGAAATCGGACAGCGCCCAGGTGGGCGCCCGATCCCAGAGTGCGGACGGCCCGCCTCCCGTGCGGGAGGCGGGCCGCTGCGAAGGGGCCGTCAAGCCACGGTGACCGGGCGGCGTTCCCCTCCGCTGACCGTGTACATGCGAGCCTCGGCCAGGTCGAAGTAGAGGCCGGTCAGCGTGAGCCGCCCCTCGTCCACCGCGCGTCGCACGCTCGGGTAGGTCGCCAGGTTCTTCAGCTGCTGCGCCACGTTCGCCGTGATGCAGTCCTCCTCGGACGCGTCGTGCACCGCGAACTCCGCCTCGGCCAGCCACGAGCCGAGCGCCGACGGCTCACCGGCCGCGCCGCCCATCATGGCCCGGACGGCGCCGCAGCCCGAGTGGCCGCAGACGGTGATCGTGGAGACGCCGAGCACGTCCACGGCGTACTCGATGCCGGCCCCGATCGACGAGTCGCCGGAGCCGTGCGCGGGCACGATGTTGCCGACGTTGCGCATGGTGAAGAGGTCACCCGGGCCGCTGGTGGTGATCATGTTGGGCACCAGGCGGGAGTCGGCGCAGGTGATGAACAACTGCTCCGGCTTCTGCCCGTCGCGGGCCAGGTCCGCCAGGTGCGGCCGGACCAGCGGGGCGACGCTGCGCTCGAACTCGTCGATGCCCGCCTGCATGGCGCCGCGCCGCTGCTCGTTCAGGGACACCCACTGTTCCCAGGAGCCGAGGAAGCGCGGGACGCGGCCCTGCGAGCGGGCGCCGCCCAGCCGCCCGGAGGTGGCGCGGTGGAACCAGCTGTCGTGGATCTCGCGGACGTTGACCTGGCCACCACCCCGCTCGTACGCCTCCCGCCAGTCCTGGATCGTCTCGAACGCGCCGTGATCGAGGTAGTCGAGGTGCAGCTCGAGGTCGACGGTGCCCCCGCCGGGCAGCCCGGACAGCTCGCGGGCGAGCCGGCCCGAGCCGATGAAGGCCAGGGTGCCGGTGATGACCACCGTCCAGCGGCCCTCCGCCGGCTGCGTCTTGGTGATCTCGCAGCGCGCCAGCCGGGCGAGCATGAACAGCACCGCCGTGGCCATCCCCAGCGCGACGCCCGTCAGCAGGTCGGTGAAGATCACGCCCAGCGCCGTGACCAGGTACGTCGGCAGCTCGCGGTGCCGCGTGTACGCCTTGATCTGCGCGAGGCTGACCAGCCGGAGCCCCACCACGACCAGCACGGCGGCCAGCGCGGAGAGCGGGATCTGCTCCAGCATCCCGGCGAAGAGCAGCACGCAGACGGCGATCCAGAAACCGTGCAGGACCGCGGACATCCGGGTACGGGCACCCGCCGCCACGTTGGTCGAGCTGCGCACGATGACGCCGGTGACGGGCAGTCCGCCGAGCGCGCCGGAGACCGTGTTCGCGGCGCCCTGGGCGATCAGCTCCTTGTTGAGGTTGGCGCGCGGGCCGTCGTGCATCTTGTCCACGGCGACCGCGGACAGCAGCGATTCCACGCTCGCGACCAGGGCGATCGTCAACACGGCCACGGCGATGTTCCAGCCGCTGCCGCCCGGCCACGCCGGGAACGTGATCTCGCCGAGCGGGTTCGCGGGCAGGTCCACCCGGGCCATGTCGAAGCCGCCGAAGCCCGCGATCGCGGTCGCGACGACCACGGCGACCAGCGCGGCCGGCAACAGGGAGATCTTCACGAACCGCGGCCAGAGCAGCATGATCGCGATCGTGATCACGCCGACGACGACGGCCTCGCCGTGGTTGCCGGCGATCTGACCGGGCAGCTCGAGGATGTTCTCCAGGGCCGAGCTCTCCGCGGACCCGCCGAGCAGGACGTGGATCTGGCTGAGCGCGATGACCACGCCGATGCCGGCGAGCATGCCGTGCACGACGGCGGGGGAGAGGGCGAGCGCCGCGCGCCCGAGCTTGGAGACGCCGAGGCCGATCTGGACGAGCCCGGCGAGCGCGACGATGGCGGTGGTGGCGGCCCACCCGAAGTCGGCGATGATGCCCGCCACGATCACGGTCAGGCCGGCGGCCGGGCCGCTGACCTGGAGCGGGGCGCCGCTGAGCGCGCCCGCGACGATGCCGCCGACGACGCCGGCGATGAGCCCCGCCATGAGCGGGGCGCCCGAGGCCGCGGCGATGCCGAGCGACAGCGGGATGGCGATGAGGAACACGACGATCGATGCGGGCAGGTCGTGCCGGAGCAAGGTCTGCCAGCGGTGGGGCGCATCTACGTCGGTCTGGTCCGGCGTGGGCATGATGGTCCCTTTCGAGGTGTTACGCGACGGGGATCAGCGGAACGTGATCCACAAGTGGAACATTTCGGTCACCATAGCCAGAGTCGGTGAACGGAATGTTACTTAGAGTGCTACTGGCGGGTACTCTCAGCACCTTCTCAGTCGATCAAGTCTCATGTGGTCGACCTGGGGCGGGACCCGCACCGCTTGTGCGGCGGGTGTCCCCGCCGTCGTCGTTGAGCCCCTCTTGTCCCGAATCGGTGACAGAGGGCTGATTACCGAGGGTCACCCGAGTTACGCAGGGTCACCCGAGGCGGGGGCGGGCCAACCCGAGGTCGTACGCGACGATGGTCGCCTGCACCCGGTCCCGCGCGCCGAGCTTGGGCAGCAGCGCGTTCACGTGCACCTTGACCGTGCCGGTGGCGATGCCGAGCCGCTCGCCGATCTCGGCGTTGGACAGGCCGGTGGCCAGGGCTGCCAGCACATCGCGTTCCCGCGGGGTCAGGGCGGCCAGCCGGGGGTCGTCGTCCCGGGCGGGGGAGAGGGCCCCGGTGGCGAACGCGTCGATCAGGCGCCGGGTCACCGCCGGGCCCAGCATCGCCTCGCCGGCCGCCACCACGCGGATCGCGGCGACGAGGTCGGCGGGCTCCGCGTCCTTGAGCAGGAAGCCCGAGGCGCCGGCCCGCAGGGCCTGATACACGTACGCGTCCTGGTGGAACGTCGTCAGCACGAGCACCCGCGGCGGGTTCTCCCCGGCGGTGAGCCGCGCGGTCGCGGTGAGCCCGTCCATGCCGGGCATCCGCACGTCCATCAGCACCACGTCGGGGGAGGTACGCGCCGCGAGCTCCAGGGCGGCGGCGCCGTCACCGGCCTCGCCGACCACCTCCATGTCCGGCTGCGCCCCGACGATCGCGGCGAACCCGGCGCGGACCATCAGCTGGTCGTCCACGACCATCACACGGATCGCGATGACGGCACCTCCTGGTTGTCGGCGCCCCGCGCGGGGGCGGTGCGGGTGCTGAGCCCGTCGAGCAGGCCACTCATCGCGGTCAGGGCGGCGCGCGCGTTCGTGACCACGTCGTCCAG
>CAKUMG010000624.1 GCA_934667465.1 uncultured Actinoplanes sp.
AGCTCACCGGCGTGTTCATCGACTACTACTCCGCCGTGATGGAGGGGTTGGAGCTCGAGGTCGGCGCCTCCGCGCGCCTCGGTCTCGGGGTGGACGTCTCCGGGGAGGATTCCGGGCCGACGGACGGAGCTGTAGTGCAGCGGGTGGGGGACGGTGCGGGTGGGCCGTCGCTGTATCGGGTGCGCGGGGAGGTGGTGCCGGTTCCTGAAGCGCTGTTCGACCCGTGGTGGATTCTCGACACCGGCGTGGTTCCCCTGGTCGCGTCGTGGGACGGCGGGAAGGTCGCGGCGGCGGTGGTCGGGCGGCTTGCGGTGCTGGAGGGCTACGAGGTTGATGCGCTGGACGAGGTGAACCGGGCGAAGGTCGAGCGGGTGTGGCGGGTGGATGCGATCGTGCCCCTGGTGCCGCCGCCCGCGAAGGGGCCGGTGCAGTGGGCGCGCGCGGAGCCTGTGCACCGGGCCGTTGCGGGTCTCGACATCAGGGGCTTTCTGCTGGATCTGACGCTTGAGGAGTGAGCGCCTACCCGAGGTGGACCCAGGCGCCTGTGGCGACGGATTCGGCCATGGCGTCGAGGGCTACCGCGCTGCGGACCGCGTCGTCGAGGGTGGTGCCGGAGGGGGTGCCGGTTTCGATGGAGCGGAGGAAGTGGGCTGCCTCGATGACTTTGAGGTCGTCGTAGCTCATGGGGTTGGCCGCGCCGGGCTGGAAGGCGGCGAAGCTGCCGCTGCCGGGTCCGACGTGGAGCGTACGGGTGGGCTGGTCCTGGTAGTCGTCGCCGACGCTCAGGGTGAGTTCGCCCATGCGGCGGAAGTCCCAGGCGACCTGGCCGCGGGTGCCGTGGATCTCGAAGCCGTAGCTGTTCTGGTCGCCGACCGCGACGCGGCTGGCTTCGAGGACCGCGCGGGCGCCCGAGGCGAGGCGGAGCTGGGCGCCGACGTAGTCCTCGTTCTCGACCGGGCCGGGTTCGCCGGTGCCGCGGGCGTGGCCGGCGGTGGCGCCGGTGGGGCGGGCGCGTTCGGGGACGAAGATGGCGGTGTCGGCGACCAGGGCGCTGATCTCGCCGAGCAGGTGGCGGATCAGGTCGATGCCGTGGGCGGCGAGGTCGCCGAGGACGCCGCTGCCGCCCTGGGCGCGGGAGTAGCGCCAGGTCAGGGCGCCGTCGGGGTGGGCGGCGTAGTCACTGAACAGCCGGAAGCGGGCGTGGGTGACGGCGCCGATCTCGCCCGCGGCGATGAGGTCGCGGGCGCGGACCACGGCGGGGGCGTTGCGGTAGTTGAAGCCGACCGTGCCCTGGACGCCGGAGTCGCGGACCGCGTCGGCGACGGCGGTGGCGTCGGCGGTGGAGAGGCCGACCGGCTTCTCGATCCAGATGTGCTTGCCGGCCCGCGCGAACGCGGCGCCCATCTCGCGGTGCAGGAAGTTCGGGGCGCCGATGCTGACCGCCTGGACGGCGGCGTCGGTGAGCAGGTCACGCCAGTCACCGGTGGCGGTCGCGAAGCCGTACTGGCCGGCTGCCTGGTCGGCGCGGCCGGGCACGTCGTCGGCGACCGCGACGAGCCGGGGGCGCAGGCCGAGCTCCGGGAAGTGGTGCGGAACCCGCAGGTAGGACTGGGTGTGGACGCGTCCCATCCAGCCGAACCCGGCAACCGCGACGCCCAGCGATGTGGTCATCCGTCGAGCCTACGAAACGCCCGTACGCGGCGCGGCAGCGCCCGCCCCCCAAGATCGCCGAGCCCGTGGGGCGGCCGCCCGCGCATGATCACCGGAACAGCCGCCCGCAGTGATCACCGGGCGTTGCAAAGGCCCTGAACGCCGCAAAGCGCCCGAATTCCCGGGCACTGATCGCCGCGTCGTTCCGCTCGCCGGCGGCCGCCCGGGCTCTGCGGCGGGCCAAGAACCGCGGGCTACGAAGCGCGCTCCGCGGCGACCAGCTCCCGCGCGGCCGGTGCCACCTCGGCGGCGAAGAGTGCAAGATCCGCCGGATCGTCCGCGGCCAGGATGAAGCCGCTGACCCCGTGCTCCAGCGCCACCCCCGCAAGATCCTCCGCCCACTGCTCGGCCGGCCCGTTGAGGAAGGAGCGCCCGAAGTCGGAGAACGTGCCGTTGATGTTGAGCAGCCGCCGGACCGAGCCCGGCTCCCGCCCCGCCGCGGCCGCGCCGTCGTCGAGGTGCCGGTTGATCTCGGCGTAGTCGTCCACGCCGCCGGGCAGGTACGACAGCGACGGCAGCACGCCGTCGGCCACCCGGCCGGTCAGCCGCAGGATCCGCGGCTTGTAGGCGCCCACCCAGATCTTCATGTCGTGCGCCGGCGCCGGGCCCCGCTTGGCGCCGTCGACCTGGTAGTACATGCCGTCAACCCGGACCGGGCCGGGCGCGTCCGCGGCCCAGACCTGGCGGACGACGTCGATGTACTCGCCGAGCGCCTCGATCGACTGGCCCGGGGTGAGGCGCCGCCCGCCCATCGCCTCGATCCCGTCCCAGAACGCGCCCGCGCCGAGGGCGAGCTCGACGCGGCCGCCGCTGAGCCGGTCGAGGGTCGCGTGCGCCCGGGCCACCACGGCGGGCGCGCGCAGGGGGGTGCTGAGCACGTTGGCACTGAGGGTGATTCGTTCGGTACGCGCCGCGGCGTACGAGAGCAGGGTCAAGGTGTCGTGGAAGCGGGCCACGTAGGGGTGGTCCTGGAACGTGACGAGGTCCAGGCCGGCCCGGTCGGCGACGACGGCGAGCTCGACGGCCTGTGCCGGTGGCTCCGCCGTGGGGGTCACGAAGGCACCGAAAAGCAGATCGTGTCCGTAATCGGTCATCGCTGGCCTCCGGCCGGGTCGACGTTGAAGTTGTCGCGGAAGAGGTTGCCCGGGTCGTAGCGGCGCTTCAGCTCGCGCAGCCGGGCGAGGTGCGCGGGCGGGAACGCGTCGGTCAGCCGGGCGGGGCTCTGATCGGTATCGAAGCTCAGGTACATGCCCTCGAAGTGCTGGTAAAGGCCCTCCCAGGCGGCGTCCACGCGGCGCTTGGAGGAGCCCATGGCGACGATCGAGAAGTTCGCGGAGCGATGGGCGTACGCGGTCGCTGCGGCCGGCACGTCGGCGACCGCCCCGCCGACCGTGCGGATCTGGAACCAGTGCACGGCACCGCTCTCCACCAGCGCGGCGGCGGCCCGGGCGAACTCCGGCGTCAGGTGCTCGATCAGCCCCGAGCGCGCGACCGGATCGCCCTGGCCGCTGTGGTAGCCGTCCGCGGCGTTCGCCATGACCCCCGCGTACGGCGTCAGCGTGACCTTCTGGTTGTAGAGCGGCGCAAGCTGTGCCAGGGGCTGCAGGCGCTCGATGATCGTCTCCGGGTCGTCGGCGTCCACCACGGCCATGAGCTGCGCGAACTTGGGCTGCCCCGGCCGCGGCGGGCCCATGATGAACTGGCCGCTGACCTCGCGGGGCGCCTCCTCGATCGCGCGCCCCCAGCGGACCAGCAGGTCGGCGGGGTCGTCGGCGGCCACCACGAGCTGCGCGAAGCCGACGTTCCCGACCTCGTCGACCTGGAACTCGAACGCCGTCACCACGCCGAAGTTGCCGCCGGCGCCGCGGACCGCCCAGAACAGGTCGGCGTTCTCGTCCGCGGAGGCGCGCATCACACTCCCGTCGGCGAGCACCATCTCGACGGCACGCAGGTGGTCGATGGTGAGGCCGTGCTCTCGGGCCAGCCAGCCGACGCCGCCCGCCGTGGCGAGCCCGCCGACGCCGACGCCGCCGTAGTCGCCGCTGCTCAACGCCCAGCCGTACGGCATCAGGGCCTGCGCAAGGTCCGTCCAGCGCGCGCCGGGTCCGACTCTGATCAGCCGCTCCGCCTCGTCGAGGATCTCGATGGTGTCCAGGGCTTTGAGGCTCATCACGATCCCACCGTCGTTCGTGGACCGTCCGCTGATGCCGTGGCCGCCGCTGCGCAGCCCGAACGGGACACCGGGGTGGGCACGGACGAAGGTGAGCGCGTCCACGACCTCGGCGGTCGTCCGCGGGCGCAGCACGAGGCCGGGCGCGCCGCCGCGCATGTAGGTCGAGCGGACGCGCGCATAGTCGAGGTCACCGGGCTCGACGGCGGTTTCGGCGAGCGACGGCGGCACGGCGTCGTAGTCGATGCCGGGGCGGCGCTTCGCGCGTACGGCTGCGGGTCTTGTCACGGCGGTCGACGGCTCGGGCGCGGCCTCCCGGACCTGGGGCAGGGTCTCCTCGACGAAGCGGCGCAGCTCGGCGGGGTCGTCGGTGCGTAGCAGCAGGGTGCCGACGCCCTGCTCGGTGACGAGCGCCACCAGATCGGCGGCGGGGGTTCCGGGTTCGACGGTCATGGCGCGGCGGACCTCGGCGGGCTCGCGGCCCGCCTCGGCCGCGGCCTCGTCGATGATCTTGTTGGCCGTCGCCAGGTCGGTGGTGGTCCCCGCCCACCAGACATCGGCCGTACGCCCGGCGAGGCGCCACGAGTCGCCCCGGAGCCACACGGGGATCCGGTGCGCGGGCAGCGGACCCCGCTGC
>CAKUMG010000625.1 GCA_934667465.1 uncultured Actinoplanes sp.
TTCCTCAACCGCGCGTTCGACCAGGTCCTGCTCGACGTGGCGATGCACGAGCTGCCGGTCACGTTCGTGCTGGACCGGGCCGGCATCACCGGCCCCGACGGCCCGAGCCACTACGGCATCTGGGACATGAGCGTCTTCGGCGTGGTGCCCGGGCTGCGCGTCGCCGCCCCGCGCGACGCCGCGACCCTGCGTGAGGAGCTGCGCGAGGCGGTCGCGGTCAGTGACGGCCCGACCATCGTGCGGTTCCCGACCGGCTCGGTCGCCGCCGACCTGCCCGCGCTGCGCCGGGTCGGCACGGTCGACGTGCTGCGCGAGGACGAGCGCAAGGACGTGCTGCTGGTCGCGGTGGGCGCGTTCGGCAAGCTCGGCACGGAGGTCGCCGAGCGGCTCGCCGAGCAGGGCTACGGCGTGACCGTGGTCGACCCGCGCTGGGTGCGCCCGGCGCCGGCCGAACTCGCGGGCCTGGCCGAGGGGCACCGGCTCGTGGTGACCCTGGAGGACGGCATCCGGGCCGGCGGTGTGGGTGACGCGGTCGCGGCGCTGCTGCGCGATGCCGGGGTCGCCGTGCCGTTGCGCGACTTCGGGGTGCCGGCCGGCTTCCACCCGCACGGCACGCGCGCCGAGATCCTCACCTCGCTCGGGCTCACCGCGCAGGACATCGCCCGCGACGTGACGGGCACCGTCTCCCGCCTGGAGACCGACGCGGAGATCCACACGGCGTCTTGATGGGCAATTTCGTTATCCAGCCGTTACCTTGGGGGTTATGACGGCGGAGACGGTGGTCATCGACCTGGGGATGGAGCGGGGCGAGCCCGAGGCATACGCCTCGCCGGCCCGCTCCACGGTGCCGGGCTGGTTCGCGCCGATACTGGTCGCCGTCCTGGTGCTGGCCGGCGCCTCGGCCTCCGCCGGGCCACCCCGGCCGGCGCTGACCCCGGTGCTGTCGCTGACGATCGGCGCCGCCGACCCGTACACGCTGACCGGCGACGGCGAGCTGCTGGTGCAGAGCCTCGGCACGCTCGGCTCGTACGGGCTGGCGGACGGCGCCCGGCGCTGGGAGACCGTGTCGGACACCCCGACCTACCGGCTCAACACCGGCGGCGGCCTGCTCCTGCTGCGCTCCATCTCCACGACCGGGCGCACCATGAGCAGCACCCGGGCCGTCTCGCTGGCCGATGGCAACTCCCAGTGGCGCCGGCCCGGCAGCATCGTGACCGTCACCGGCTCGCCCACGCTGCTCTCCGTCTCCAGCGTGCGCAGCTTCTCCGGCGAGGGCCGCCGGGTGCAGAACGCGGTCGAGGCCGTGGACCCGGTCACCGGCGCCACCCGCTGGCACGTGCCCGTGCCCTCCACCGCCGTGCTGCTCGGCGTGCCCGGGATCGGCGACCAGGGCGCCCGCATGCTGCTCGTGCACGACAACCGGACCGCCGCGGTGCACGACATGGTGACCGGCGCGCGGCTCGCGGCCGGCAACCTGCCGCCCGCCGACTACGGCCCCGACAACCCGGTGATCATCGACGGCCTCCTGATGCTGCGCCACCCGACGCCGGAGGGCCGGATGGTCTCCGCCTTCGACGCGACGACGCTCGAGCCGCGCTGGTCGCAGCCCGCCCGGTACGCGTTCGGCATCACCGGCTGCGGCCCGTACGCGTGCCTGTCCGGCCCCGGCGGCGTCCGCGCGATCGATCCCGCCGACGGCCGGCAGCGCTGGTTCCAGCCGGGCTGGCGCAAGGTCGAGAAGCGCGGGAACCTGCTCGTCGCGTTCGGCACCCCGGAGGGCGAGAACGAGCCCATCGGCCTCGTCGACCCGCTCACCGGCGCGCCCGGCACCGACCTGCGCGGATGGCGGCCGGTGCTCGGCGACGGCGGTGACCACCTGCTGGTGACCCGGGTGGTCGAGGGCGGGAGCCGTACGATGGTCGCCGTCGCCGCCCCAAGCACCGCCCAGCCGCGGCTGCTCGCCGATCTGCCGGTCGGCACCGGCGACTGCCGGACCGTCCCCGGCCGCCTGGCCTGCCGGTCCACGTCGGGCGAGCTGACGGTCTGGGCCTACCAGCGGGAGGAGTAGGGGTGTGGCACTGATCGAGCTGAGCCCGGAGACGCCCGCTCGGCCCGATCGCGCCGGCCCGCCGCCCGCGTGGGTCTACCGGCGGCTCGGCCTGGCCGTCGCGGCCCTGCTCACCCTGGCCCTCGGCGGCGCCGCCACCGCACAACCCCGCTACTGGAAACACGTCGGCACGGCCGTCCTCGGCGCCTCCGCCGACGTCGTGCTCGCCGGCGACCGGATCTTCGCCGTCGACCTGGCCGCGCAGCCCCCGGTGATCACCGCCCGGCCCGCCGGCGACCCCGGCCGCGAGCTGTGGCGGGTGACCGGGCC
Source organism: uncultured Actinoplanes sp. (assembly GCA_934667465.1). Taxonomy (GTDB): domain Bacteria; phylum Actinomycetota; class Actinomycetes; order Mycobacteriales; family Micromonosporaceae; genus Actinoplanes. The sequence continues at coordinate 2,378 of CAKUMG010000625.1, forward strand.
GCCCAACAGCGGCCAGGGCCGGTACGGTCTCACCCCCGCCCCCGGCAACCTGCTGCTCCTGGACGTCCGCCGCACCACCACGGTGCTCGACGCGCGCAGCTGTGGCGCTCGCCGGCCCCGCTGCAGCTGCTCGGCGACGGTGACGCGCTCCGGATCGAGGAGCAGTTCCGGCCCGGCACCGAGTACGACCCCGAGTCCGGCGAGCCCGGCGAGCTCTACGGCACCACGAGCGACGTGCTGCACACCGAACCGGCCCGCGCCACGGTCCTGCACGGCGTCGACCCGGCCACCGGGCGGCCGCGGTGGTCGCAGACCGTGCCCGGGTCCGTCTCGACCATGTGGACCGGGACGGCGCTGGTCGTGCTCTCGGCGGACCGGCTCACCGCGCGGGACCCGGCGACCGGGGCGGCCCGGCACGAGCGGCCGCTGCCCCGGATCGACGGGGCCCGGCCCGTGTGGGGCGAGCTGAGCGGCGGGACCGTGCTGGTGCACTACGGCGCGTTCGGGCAGGGCGGGCGGGTCGTCGCGTACGACGCCACGACGCTCGCGGACCGCTGGAGCCGGGATCAGCCGGACGCGCCCGAGAACGCGGTCGGGTGCGTGGGGCTGCCGTGCTCGAAGACGCGTACGGATGCGGTGGTCGTCGATCCGATCTCCGGCCAGGGGCGCTGGAACCTGCCCGGCTCGCACGCCGTGGACATCGTGGCCTTCGGAGAGCGCGAAGCCCTGTGGATCGAGGACGGCGAGGTGCGCATGGTCGTCGACCGGCACACGGGCGTGCCGCGGCTCTACCTCATGGACTGGACCGGCGCCGAGCCGGCCCGCGGCGGCGGGCGCTACCTGCTGACCCGGCCGGCGGCGGGCGGCACGACGGAGCTGGCCCTGCTGTGGCCCGGCGCCCGGGAGGAGCTCGTCCTGGGCGCGGTTCCGGGCGATCTCACCGGCTGCAAGCTGGATGTCTCCTATGTCGCATGTCGCGCCGAGCAGCGCGTGGAGGTCTACCGGTTCCCGGGTGGTGGCGGCCCACAATGAGGCATGAGGGACGTCGTCATCGACCTCGGCGAGGTGAGCCGTGAAGAGACGGTGCCCGAGCAGGCGCCGGCCTCCTCCCGGTCGCTGCTGAGCTTCCTCACGGTGCTGCTGCTCGCGTCGCTGGCCGCGGCGGTCCCGCACGTCCCGCCCGTGCAGCCGGTCGTGCTGCCCGCGCGGCTGGGCGACGCCATGATCGTCGAGCGGAACCGGCTGCACGTGGTCGGCGCGGGCGACTCCCGGTCGGCGATGCTGCTCCGCGACCGGATGGTCACCTCCTACCTGCTGCCCGAGGGGCGCCGGCTGAGCCGGACCTCCGTGGTCGCGACCGGGTCCGTCTCCGAGGTCACGTCCGTGGCCGGTGTACTGCTGGTCTCATACCAGGTGGACACGCTCGGCTCGGAGGCCACCGTGGCGGTCGTGGCGGGCACGCGGCGGGAGCTGTGGCGGGTGCCGGCGCGCTTGCTGCACGTCTCCCGGGACGCGGGCGTGGCCGTCTTCCTGTGGCGCAGCCCTCACCGGGGCACCCGCATCTGGTACGGGATCGACCTGCGCAGCGGGCAGCGGCTGTGGACCGTGGAACAGCCTCTCGGCGGGAGCACCGACGTGGCGGCGTTCACCGACGGGTTCCCACGCCGGCTGGTCACCGCGGCCGGCGGGCGGATCGAGGTCCGGGACACGCTGACCGGGGCCGTGGTCGTGGCCGCGGACGTGCCGACGCGCGGGTTCACCATGCGGCCGGCCGGCGACCTCGTGCTGATCGGGGGGTCGGGCGGGCTGCGCGCGTACGGGCTGGATGATCTCCGGCGGCGCTGGAGCTCCCCGCGCAACCTCGCGGGCGGCTGGATCGAGGAGGACTGCGCCGGGCTGCTCTGCCTGGTCGGCTTCGAGCACGGGGTGCACGCCCTGGACCCGGCGACCGGCATCGAGCGCTGGGCCGGCGAGGACTGGACGACGGTGGCGGCGGCCGGGTCGGCGGTGCTGGTCACCGGCACCGACGGCGACGAGCGGCGGGACCCGCTGGTGGTGCTCGACCCGGCGACCGGCGCCCCGCGGGGCGACTTCGGCCACTGGCGCCCGGCCGGCCCACCGGGCGCCGACGGCCGGGTGC
>CAKUMG010000626.1 GCA_934667465.1 uncultured Actinoplanes sp.
GGCCTGGGCTCGGTCAAAGACGCCGGTGACCTGCCCAACCCCTGCACGCTGCTCATGAAGGCGCAGGTCGCCGAGCTCACCGGCCGCACGCTTATCCAGGTCGACGAGGACGGCGCCGAGCCCGGGGCGGCGACCCGCTACTGCCAGTGGCAGCAGGAGAGCGGCCAGCTGGTGATCTTCGTGACCCGGACGACCCCGGCCGACTTCGCGGTGACCACAGCGAACGCCGAGCCGGTGACCGGAGTCGGCGACGACGGCTACTGGCACTCCGGCCACCTGTTCGTCCTGCACGGCACGGTGCAGCTGGACGTCTACTCCCGCGGCGGCTCGGACGCCGAGAACCTCGTGGACGCGAAGGAGGTCGCCACGACGCTCCTGCCGGCGCTGTGACCGAGCCACCCGCCGCCCGGTCCTGCCCCGAGCGCCGTCGTCGCGCCCGGCGGCGACAGCGGGGGGACTGTGAAACGAACGGCTCTGGCGCAGAAACGGTGGTCGGGCTGATCGACCTATGTGAGCAGGGTCCGCTGGCGTAGGAGAGCGAAGCCGGCGCGGCTGTACATCTGCCGTTTCAGGTATTTGACCTTCGTGTTGGCGCCTTCGATCGGGCCGTTGCTGTCGGGCAGGTTCAGGCCGGCCACGACGGCGGGCAGGTCTCTGCGCAGGCCGTGGACGAATCCGTGCAGGGCGGGAAGGTCGTCGGCGTCGACGCAGGTCATCCAGACGTCGAGGTCGTCGTCGTGGCGACGGGTGAGCAGGTTGGCGACCTGTTGCACATGTTCGGCGAAGAGCCTCGAATGCACGCAGCACGCGAGGAGGTCGGCCAGATGTTGCTGGTGGTGGGTGAGTAGGTCGGCGAGTCTGGTCATCAGCCAGGAGACCAGCCGGCGCGGCGAGGGCGATTTGCGCGGCGCGTCCGCTCGTCCTTATTGAGGTAGCGGACCAACAGGTTCGCGCTGCCGGTATAGCCGTGTTGCTTGGATTCGGCCAGTAGCCGGGTGACCGCCCCGCTTTCTCTGCTTGCTGAACGCGCTGAACCAGCCCATGCCGGAGCAAATCTTCCAGGCGGTGCGCTCGAGCATCGGCAGCTGGGCGGAGCGGGCTCCGGTGGGCGGCGAACAACGCGTCCGCCCGATACGCCTCGACCAGTTCGGTGGCGGTGACCGGACGGGCCACTCGTACGACGTCGCCGCAGAACTCACGAGGGGTAGGGCTTGGGCACAGCGACATCCTTCCAGCCCGCCGTCACGGCAAGCCATCTCAGATGTCACCTATCGGTGCAGCGGACCCAAGAGGTGTTCGCCCTGGGTGGCATGAATCCAGACCAGGGCTGAGGCGGTTCTGCGTTTCCGGTCGCTCCAGTCGGCCTGTTGTCGCTCCGCGGCGGTGGACTTGCGCTGTAGTTCTATGACGATGCGTCCCCAGACGTCGGCGGGGATGATCCAGTCGTTGAGCGATTGTCGGCGTGCGGCGAAGTTGCCCGGCGGCCGGTAGTGGTCGAAGTGTGCGGCGAGATCGCGGAGTTGGCCGCGAAGACCCGCGCCGTGCGGATGCTGGGACCAGGCGACAAGGCGTCGGTAAGCCGTGAGGGCTGGGACGGCGGGTATGCGCAGGTGCGCTGCGGCGTCTTCGGGCGTGCAGCTCTCGGCGTACTGGACCAGGACGAGGGATAAGGCACGGCGTAGGTACTGGATGGGGATTTCCGGCAGCGGCGCGAGGATCTGCTCGTTATGCCGCGGTGGGGAGGTAGGCAGGCACGTGGGCGTGGGTGAAGCCGACGGCGTCGTGGTCGAGCAGCAGAGTCGGCCGGGGGTGGTCGCGGGGGCGCACGAAGCGGTTCGCGGTGTCGGGTTGTGGTGGCCGGCCGACGCGGTCGCGGGGTCGGTGGATGCGGACGGCGGGTTCTGCGGCCGTGCGAAGTCCCGGTGAGCAGTGGGTTTGTGCTGGGAGGTAGTGGGTTGCCCAGGTGCGTGCGGCTGGGCGGGGGATGAGTGCCTGCAGCTGTTCGTGTGAGTCTTGGTGTAGTAGGTGGTCGGCAAGGGTGAGCAGGCCGGCGCACTGCAGACTGTCGCTCGAGGGCCGGTCGTATAAGGCGTAGGCCTGGACTTTGCGTTGGGTGCGCTGCGCTCGGCGGATGCGGTCGCGGCGTTGGTTGACGTGCTCGTCGAGGGTGTCGGCGTAGGTGCCGCTGAGCAGGGTCGCGGCGGCGGGCCAGGTGATGCAGATCAGGGTGCTGATGAGGCGTAGGTCGGTGAAGTAGCGGTAGCCGGTCGTGAGCTGGCCACAGCTGAGAGCCTTGTCCGGCTGTAGCGGGTCGAGCAGGAGCAGCAGGTGCTGCTGGGTCTCGAGGAGCTCGTCCGCCGCACGCGGGTCAGAGCCGATTTGCACGGGCGGGATGCGCCGGTTCAAGTAGGTTCCGCAGACGGGCCGGGCCGTTCCTGCACGGCCGGGTCTGGTGGGATTGCGGCACTGGGCCGGGTGCAGGCTGTCGATGAGAGGGCTGGCGACCAGCGGGTGTGAAGTGTGGTGCAGGCTGGCGGCCGGTTGCCGGCAGGCAGGGCAGAGGTCGTGAAGAAGGCGGCGGTGGACGGTGCAGGCGAAGACGGGCGGCAGCCGCCAGAGTTTGCGCCAGGGGCCGCCGTGGGCGCGTTGTATGGCGCTGCCGTCGCCGGCGAGACAATCGGGGCAGTAGCGCGACCAGCGTCCGAAGATCCACGGTTCGGAGGAAGCCAGCCGTTCCCGGCGGCGGCTACGGCCGAGATATGTGGGCTCGAGCGGGGCGTATCGGCTCGCCGACGGCGCCAAGGTCAGGTCGTCGACTTAGGCGAGGCTGAGTTTGGTGACGGCGGCGAATCTGGCGCTGGTGGTGGGGTCGAGGGTGAGGATCTGACTGCCGAGCATGTGCGCGGCTGGGCTGTCGGCCAGACCGGTGAGCTCGGCGAGCCGTTGCGGTGAGCGGCCCAAGCGGTGGGCCAGCCGCAGCACATAGCCGGGCAGGGCCTCGCCGGGCAGCGGGGCGAGGCTGCGTGGCAGTGGAACCCGCGCGGGCGGGATGTGCTGGTTCCACCTCATGCGGTTGCGGTGCCGCGGTCGTCGAAGACGGCGTTGCGTGGTCGTCGCCGCGATGACGGTCGCGGCGGGACGGCGGGGACCTCTCCGGCGTCGGGTTCGCGGTGCGGCGTGTGCGGCACGGTGATGTCGACGCTGTCGAGCAAGGCGCAGGTGAGTTGTTCGGCTCCGGTGTCGATGGCGTGGGAGCAGCCGTCTTCGATGAGGCGCTCGAGCAGGCCGACGATGCCGGCGGTGCGGGAGAACAGATATTCGGGCATGGTGGCGGTGCTCAGCATCCCGGGGGTGAGGCGCGGAACAGGCGTAGCTGGTCTTCGATGCCGGCGAGGTGGGCCACCCAGGCGTTGATGTCTTCGGGGGTGTCGTAGTTGAAGGGGTCGAGGCTGACGAGGTCGAAGCGGCGGTCGGTCTGCGTGGCGAGGGCTCGCTGGTGTGCGAGGTGGCCGCCCCTTCTCGGGGGCGCGGCGCTGGAGCTCGACGCGGACCAGGCGGTGCGCAGTAGTCCCGACTGCGGGATGTCGACGCCGACAAGAATCAGGGTGATGTTCATGCTCATCAGGCTGCGTAACAGGTCGAGGGCATCTTGATCGGCTTCGCGGTGCATTTTGAGCCGGGTGATGTCGTCGAGGATGAGCACGGTGGTGGCGTGGTCGCGCAAGGAGACGGCGACCGCGTGCGGACGCCATATGCTGGGTAGATGACCGGCCCAGACGTTCGCGGCGACATCCGTCAGTTCCTGATGACCCGCCGGGCCCGAATCACCCCGCAGCAGGCAGGGCTACCTGACTACGGCGGTCGACGGCGTGTTCCCGGACTACGCCGGGAGGAACTCGCGCTGCTGGCCGGCATTAGCGTCGAGTATCTGACCCAGCTCGAACGCGGCCGTGCCCGCGGCGTCTCCGATGAGGTTGTCGACAGCCTTGCCCGTGCCCTGAAGCTGGACGAGGTCGAACGCGCCTACCTGATCGACCTGGTCAGCGTCGCTAACACCCCGCGGCACCGCACCCGCCGCCGCGCCACCGGTAATCCTGCTCTGCGTCCCAGCGTCCGGCAGATCCTGGAGAGCATGACCACCGTGGCGGCGTTCGTGCGGAACCAGCGGCTGGACATCCTCGCCGCCAACCGCCTCGGCAAAACCCTGTACGCCCCGGTGCTCGAGAACCCCGAGCTGGGCGCGAACCTGGCCCGGTTCGTGTTCCTCGATCAGCGCGCCACCGTGTTCTATCGCGATTGGAACTCCGTCGCCCTCGAAGCGGTCGGCAGCCTGCGCACCGCCGCCGGCCGTGATCCCGACGACCCGGCCCTGTCCGCGCTCATCGGGGACTTGTCCATTCGCAGCGAGCAGTTCCGCATCCGCTGGGCCGCCCACGATGTCACGTACTACCGGGCCGGCCTCAAGCACTTCCACCACCACGCGGTTGGTGACTTCGACCTCGACTACGA
>CAKUMG010000627.1 GCA_934667465.1 uncultured Actinoplanes sp.
AATAGCATTTTATTGATTAGAGGTGTCAGATATTGCTGTTTGACTGGAATGCCATCGCCGCCCCGGCTTCGGTGCACTCGTTCTTCACCGGCGCGGACGTCAGCCAGGCCACCGACGGCTCCGAGAGCCGGCCGGTCGAGCTGGGCCTGCGGTTCAGCGCCGCCGGCTCCGGGGCGGTGACCGCCGTCCGGTTCCTGCGCGGCGCGGACGACGACGGCTCGCACCGGGTCACGGTCTGGTCCGGCGAGGGCACGAAGCTGGCCTCGGGCCGGGCCGGGGCCAGAACCGGGGACGGCGGCTGGGAGCAGGTCGAGCTGACGACACCCGTACGCGTCGAGGCCGGCCGCGAGTACGTCGTGTCGTACCACACGACGCGGTACCAGGTGACGCAGAACTGGTTCTCCGGGCTCGCACCCAAGGCGGGCCCGCTGACGGCGATCGGGGCGGGGCTGTTCGCGTACGGCAACGGGGGTTTCCCCGACGAGAGCTACGCCTCCAGCAACTACTGGGTCGACGTGGTGTTCACCGCCGGGGAGCAGGCGGCCCGGGCCGCGGGTGACGCCGGTGCGGCCCCGGCGGAAAGCGCGCCGACCGAGCGGGGCGGCCCGCTGGACCTGCCGCTCGTGCCGTGGGAGGGCGGCCCCGCGTACTACGAGAAGTTCGGCCCGGCGCGCGCCGCCGGCCTCACCGACCCCGGGTTCTTCCCGATCGGCGTGTGGTTCGAGAGCGTGCTGTCCGGCGCCGAGGTCGCCCGGGACAAGGCCGCGGGGCTGAACACGTACGTCGAACTGACCTCGAACTCCGACATCGGGGTCGTGCGCCGGGGCGGCATGAAGGCGCTGGTGTCGGAGCGGTTCGCGGGGCTGGGCGAGGAGAGCGTGGGCTGGCTGCTGACCGACGAGCCCGACATGTGGGCCGGGCCGGGCAGCGGCAGATGGACCGGCAAGTCGCCGGGCAAGGGCAAGGTGTGCGCGACCGAGGAGCCGTGCGGCTACGACGTCCTCAGGCAGCTCACCAAGCTGTTCCCCGAAAAGGATGGGCGCCTGCGGTACGCCAACTACGGCAAGGGCGTCATGTTCTGGGAGTCCGACGACGAGGCCGCCGAGTTCGTCAACGCCTGGACCGACGTGGTCTCCGCGGACATCTACTGGTACACCGACCCGGGCGTCTGCACCTCGCACTCGGAGGGCCGGGCGCTCGGGGTCCCCGCGGACAAGTGCCGCCGGGCGGCGAACTACGGCCGCACCATGGACCGGATCCGCCACCTCGACGGACTCGACGGCAAGCGCCAGCCGGTCTGGGCGTTCGTCGAGGTGGGCCACCCGTTCGCCGAGAAGGACTCGCCCACGATCACCGGCGGGCAGATCGCGGGCGCGGTGATGAACTCGCTGATCCACGAGGCCCGGGGGATCCTCTACTTCAACCACAACTTCGGGGGCCGCTGCGTCTCCCAGCACGTGCTGCGCGACGACTGCGGCGCGGCGGTGCGTCCCGCCGTCACGGAGCTCAACCGCCGGGTCACCGAGCTCGCGCCGGTGCTCAACTCCCCCTCGTACGGCTGGGAATTCAACCCCATCATGGACACCATGCTGAAGGAGCACGACGGTGACTTCTACGTCTTCGCCATGCCGGGCACCGACGGGGGCACCGGCACGCAGCGGCTGACCCTGCCGCCGGGCCTGCGCGGCTCCCGCGCCGAGGTGCTGTTCGAGAACCGCTCGGTGCCGATCGAGGCCGGGTCGTTCCAGGACACGTTCGCCGAGGAATTCAGCTACCACGTCTACCGGATCAAGCCCTGAGAGGACGTCAGTGGACTTCTGGGACCTGACCAAGCTGCTGTTCCGGCGGTGGTACGTCGCCGTGCCGCTGGTCCTGCTCAGCATGGCCGGCACCGCGTGGGCGGCCCTCACCATCCAGCCCGACTACGTGGCGACCAGCTACGTGCAGCTCGTGCCGCCCGCCGTCACCCCCAAGCAGAACGACGGCAAGACGGCCACGCCCCGCAACCCGTGGCTGGACCTCGGCGTCAGCTCGCTGGGCAAGGCGGGCATCCTGACCGTCCAGGACCAGAAGGTGGTCGAGCAGCTCAAGGCGGACGGGCACAGCGACACGTTCACCCTCACCCTGGACATGACGCTGCCCATCGTCACCTTCGAGGTGATCGCGGGCGACGAGGAGCAGGCCACCCGCAGCAACGAGGAGCTGGTCAAGCGGTTCACCGCGAACGTGGCGGCGCTGCAGGCCGACTACGGCGCGGCGAAGGACCAGTCCATCACCGCGCGGCGGCTCGTGCTCGGCACCAACGTCAACGAGTCGACGTCCAAGGTGAAGCGGGCGCTGGTCGCGATCGGCGCGGTGGGGCTGCTGCTGAGCGTCGCACTGACCGTCATCGTCGACGCGGCGCTGCGGCGGCGGGCGCAGGACAAGGCCGCAGCTTCCGCCGACCCCACCCCAGCCGGTGCCGATCCTGCCCCCGCCGATCCTGCGCCTGCCGGCCGGACGCCGGCCGACGTCGAGGCCACCCAGATCATCCGGCCGCCCGACAACGCGCTCCACCGCAGCGCCGATGCCGACGAGCCCGGCGGCACGACGGTGGTGCTGCCCCAGGAGGTGTGGCAGGCCGCCAACGGCAAGGACCCCCGGCACCGATGACCACGCTGCTCGACCCGCCGGAGCTGACGCGGCGCCGCTGGACCATCGACGCCGCGGTGCTGCTCGGCCTCATGCTGTGCCTGCTGATGCTGATCCCGGCGAAGCTGATCGTGCCGAACCTGACCGACCTGGGCCGCCCGGCGCTGATCGTGGCGGTGCTGATGGCGTTCTGGTGGGTGCTGGTCCGCTTCAACCCGCGGCTGGCGATGGTCGGCCCGCAACCGCTGCGCTGGGCCGCCCTGCTCTACGTGCTGGCGCTGATGATCTCCTACGCCGCCGGCTATCTGCGCGGGCTCACGACGATGGAGGCCAACAGCGCCGACCGCGCCTTGATCTACATGGCCGCGTTCGTCGGTGTGATCCTCGTGGTCGCCGACGGCCTGCCCCGCCGGGACCGCCTCGAGCTCGTGCTGCGGGTCTTCGTCTGGTGCGCGGCGTTCATGGCGGTGGTGGGGCTGCTGCAGTTCGTGCTCTGGACCGACGTCACCGTCTATCTGATGGTCCCCGGGCTGGAACCCAAGGGCTTCGTGCCCGGCTTCGAGATCCGCGGCGCGGGCATCCGGGTCGCCAGCACCACGATGCACTACATCGAGTTCAGCGCGGTGATGGCGATGGCGCTGCCGTTCGCCATCCACTTCGCGCGCTTCGCGGCGGACAGCAGGACCCGGCAGACGTACGGCCTCCTGGCGCTCGTCATCGCCGCCTCGGTGCCCACGACGGTCTCCCGCACGGGTTTCCTCGCGGTCGGCCTGGTCCTGCTGGTGATGGTGCCCGTGTGGAACTGGCGGACCCGCTACAACTTCGCCATCATCGGTACGGGCCTGCTGGCCGCCCTCATGATCGTCAAACCGGGCCTGATCGGCACGGTGGTGGGCCTCTTCTCGGGCGCGAGCGACGATCCCAGCGTCACGGCCCGCACCGACCGCTACGCGATGGCGGGCGACTACTTCAACCAGCGCCCCTGGTTCGGCCGCGGCACCGGCACCTGGGTCTCCCCGCAGTACCAGTACCTCGACAACCAGTGGATCGCCCAGGCCCTCAGCACCGGCGTGGTGGGGGTCGCCGCCCTGGCCGTCCTGCACCTCACGGCGATCGGGCTGTCGTTCACCGCTTTGCGGCGGGCGCGCTCGGAGCGCGACAAGCATCTGTGCGCGGCGCTGCTGTCGACGCAGCTGGTGGGCATCGCGGTCGGCTTCACGTTCGACTCGTTCAGCTTCACCACGTTCGTGACCGTGCTGTCGGTGATGATCGGCGGCTGCGGGGCGGTGTGGCGCTTCACCCACCCCCACCGGGAGATCCGCGCCTGACCCGGGGGCGGCGCAGCGCCACGACGAGGGCGGCCCCGGCGAAGACCAGGAGCACACCGCCGGCCGAGATCGCCGCCACGACGGTGCCGGTGATGGGCAGCTGCCCGCCGCCGCCCGTCACGGCGACCCGGATGGCTACCTCGTTGTTACCGGGGTTCCGGTCGATGCTGACCTCGTCACTGTCGCCGTACAGGACGAGCTGCACCGAGCCCGGCTCGGCGACGGCGGGCCGGGTGAGACGCACGGTGAAGGTGAATGTCAGGCGTTGACCGGGACGCAGGTGCACCGACTGCGGCGCGCAATCGAACTCCGGACGGGAGTAGCCGTACGGCGCCGCGGACGGCGGGATCGAGGTCGACGGGGGCGGCTCGACGGCGTCGAAGAGCGGGGTGCAGCGGTCGTCCGCGGCAATGACGGACACCGCCGGCGGCAGGGTCACGTAGACGCCGGGAGCGTTGTTGTCGAAAGGCGGCGAGTGCAGCGTGCCGGGGCCACGGTTGACGAGCCCGACGCTGATCGTGTGGTCGCCAGCCGTTCCCGGGATGGTCG
>CAKUMG010000628.1 GCA_934667465.1 uncultured Actinoplanes sp.
GATCGGCCTCGTCGGCTTCGTCTTCATCAGCGCCGTCGTCTGGGCCTCGGTCCGCATCTCCACCGGCATCAACCTGGCGACCGTGATCCTGGACTTCCTGACCGGCAAGTGAGCCCGCGCACCAGCCCGGCCCCGCCCCGCGGAGCCGGGCTGTTCCGTGCCCGCCCGGCCCCGAAGTCCCGCCCGGCTGTCATCCAGCAGCGCCCGGAAATCGCGGCCACCGGCGACGCGCCGACCCTGATTCGCGCACCGGCCCCGGCGTCCGGTAGAGTTCCGATCCGTTGAGGGCGATTAGCTCAGCGGGAGAGCGCTCCGTTCACACCGGAGAGGTCACTGGTTCGATCCCAGTATCGCCCACGAGATGCAGAGGCCGTGTGTTCGCGAAAGTGCGAACCGCGGCCTCTCGTCGTGTTGGCTCAAGGGTCCTGCCGGCACACCATGGTCGAAGCCATTCCGCCGCGCTTGGTGTACCGAGTCGTCGAGACCTCGGGCCAGCTGGAGATCTTGTTCTGCCGGTACCACTACGGGGAGCGCTAGGCCGGCAATGGAAGAGCCGTGGACGGCTCCCATGCCCAGTGTCGACGCATCCGCGACCTGATACTGCCGTGCGTCGGCTGGCGCGCGCGACGATCCGGCCTGTCCACTGGCGAGTCATCTACGGACGTGAGGGGGACAGGCGCGCGCAGGCGGGCTTCGAGGGCGTCCGCTTCGGCGTCGGTCAGCCAGAGGTGCCGCAGTTCGGTGTGTGAGGGCTCGTCCGGGTCGGCCGGCAGCATGTCGGCGAGGGCCGCGTTGATGAGGAACTCGGGGCCGACCGAAGCGTCTTCGTGCACCTGCAAGCCACGGCTGACCAGGGCGAAGTACTGCTCGGTCCCGCCGCGCACCTGGCGGCTCTCGTCATGCCGGACGAGCCCCGCCGTGTGGAGCACGCGCATGTGATAGCCGGGCCGCAAAGGCCGGCGAGCGGAGTCCGTTCCCCGCCGGACGGTGCGGCTGTGCGGCTGGCCGGTCCGGCCAGCCGCTCGCCGTTCGTGCTCCGGATGCCTTCCCACTTCGCCGGGCGGTGCCGGCGAAGTGAGCCCCCGATTGTTCCGGCTCCGGTGCGTGCGGCAGGTCAGGCCGGGCGTGGCGTGGACTTCGCTCGCATGCGTCCATCGTGATCGATGCCGTCCTCGTTTCGTCCTCGATCGCTCCCGTTGCGGCGAGCGGCTCCTCGTACACTGCCCGGGAGATCGATGAAGGTGAGGGTGCGGCGTGGAGTTCGGGGTCCTGGGTCCGCTCGAGGTCCGGCACGACGGCGGGCCGATAGCGGTCGGCGGGGCGAAGCAGCGGCGGGTCGTCGCGGCCCTGGCACTCCAGCCCGGCCGGGTGGTGTCGTTGAGCCGCCTGGTGGACGCCGTCTGGGACGGCGAGCCCCCGGCCACGGCCCGTAAGCAGATCCAGAACACGGTCTCCGCACTGCGGCGTACTCCTGTGGGCCCGGCTCTGGCCGCGGTGGGCCCCGGATATGTGCTGCAGGTCCCGGCCGAGCAGGTGGACGCCGGGAGATTCGAACGGTGCCTGGCCGAGGCGCAGGCGGCCCGGACCCGCAGCGATCTGACGCACGCGGCCGGAACCCTGCGGGCGGGGCTGGCGATCTGGCGTGGACCCGCCCTCGCGGGCGTCGGGGGCAGGGTGCTGTCCGCTGCCGCGGGACAGCTCGAGGAGAGGCGGTTGTCGGCGGTCATCGCGTGGGCCGAGATCTCGCTCGAGCTCGGATCGCACGGTGCCGTCGCGCACGAGCTGGGCGCCGAACTCGATCGGTATCCGCTGTGCGAGCCGCTGGCCGGCCTGCTGATGGTGGCGCTGTACCGCGCAGGGCGGGCCGCGGAGGCGCTGGTGTGCTTCGAGCGGATCCGCCGCACGATTGCGGAGGACCTGGGGGTGGACCCGGGTTCCGAGCTGCGCGACCGGTACCACCGGATCCTGGCCGCGGACCCGGTGCTGGACCACCGGCCCCGGCCGCTGCCGCGCAACTATCTGCCCCGGGACGTCGGGCACTTCACCGGCCGGTCGGCCGAACTGGACCGGCTCATCTCCGTCGCCGGCAGCGGCGGCGTGACGGTGATCCAGGCCATCGACGGGATGTCGGGGGTCGGCAAGACGGCCGTGGCGGTGCACGCGGCGCACCGGCTCGCCGGGCGGTTCCGTGACGGCCAGCTCTTCGTCGACCTGCACGGGCACACCGCCGGCCGTGATCCGCTGACGTCCGGGGAGGCCCTCGACGTGCTGCTGCGCGCGGTCGGTGTCTCCGACGCCCGGATCCCGAAGAGCCTGGACGAAAAGGCTGCCATGTGGCGGGGGGAGCTCGCCGGGCGGCGCGTCCTGGTGGTCCTCGACAACGCGTGGAGTTCCGGCCAGGTCGAGCCGCTGATGCCCGGTGCGGCCCGGTGCGCCGTCATGATCACGAGCAGGCGCCGGCTGACCGGGCTGAGTGGGGCGGCGGTGTTGTCGCTGGACATTCTGCCCCCGGACGATGCCGCCGCCCTGTTCCGCAGGATTGCCGGGCCGGACCGCCGTGCGGCCGAACCGGAGGAGGTGGGCAGGGTGGTCCGGCTGTGCGGCCGTCTGCCGCTCGCGATCAGCATCGCTGCCGCCCGGTTCCGCGTACGGCCGCAGTGGAAAGTCCTTGATCTGATCGAGCGGTTGTCCGACGACCGGGGCAGGGCGAGGTTGCTGCAGTCGGACGACCGGGGCATCACCGCTGCCTTCGCCCTGTCGTACCAGCACCTCGCCGATGCCGAGCAGCGCATGTTCCGGCTGCTCGGCCTGCACCCGGGTGCGGACATCGACGTCTTCGCCGCGGCGGCGCTGGCCGGCCTGCCGGCGGACGAGGCCGAGCACCTGCTCGACGCCCTGTGCGACATGCACCTGCTGACAGCGCATCTGCCCGGCCGTTACCGGCTGCACGACCTGGTACGCGACTTCGCCCGGGCCGCCGTCGACGCCGAGGAGCCCGTGGCGCACCGGTCGGCCGCCCGCGATCGCCTCCTGGACTACTACGTGCACGTCACTCGTCTCGCCATCGAACTGGACAACCCCAGCCGCCCCCACCTCGGACCCAGCCCCCGGCATCCGCCGGTCGCCGTCCCCCGGCTCTCCAGAACCTCGGAGATCCGGTCGTGGGTCGACGCCGAGCACGCCACCCTTGTGGCCGTCGCCCGGCTCGCGGCGCAGCACCGGGCCGACGACGGCTGGCAGCTTCCCCGCAACGTGGGCTCGCTGCTCTACGAGAACGGCAGGCACTCGGCGAGCCTGGAGGTCTTCACGATCGCGCTGGCCGCCTGCGGGCCCGGAACCCCGTCCGCGGTGCGGGCCGCCTGCCTGCTGGACGTCTCCTTGATGCACAGGGTGCTGGGCCAGTACCGGCTCGCACTCGACTTCCTCGAGCAGGGCACGGCTGATGCCGCTGACGCGGGCGATCACGACGGCATCGCCCGCTCGCTGATCCACAAGGCCGACCTGAGCAACCTCGTCGGGTCGTACACCGATGCCGTCGCCTATGCCACCCGCAGCATGGAGCTCAATCGCGAGCGGGGCGAAGTGTGGCGTGAAGCGGTGGCCCTGACGGTACTCATGGATGCGCTGAGCCGGCTGGGACGCGATCGTGAGGCGATCGAGGCCGCGGACCGGGCGGCGCTGCCCCTCGACGGGTTCGCGAACCTGCGACAGGCGAGTGCCGTCCTGAGCCGGCGGGGCACCGCGCACAGCCGGCTGGGCGAACACGACACCGCGATCCGGCTGCTGCGGCAGAGCGTGGATCTTGCCCGGCAGGGTGAGGACCGGCGCTTCGAGGCGGACTATCTGCACCGGCTCGCGGAGGCGACCCGGCGGTCCGGCAGCCCGCACGCGGCGCTGGACCACGCGAACGAGGCGCTCGCCATCCTCGACGACATCGCCGACCCGGTGGATCTCGCCGAGACGCACAATGCGCTGGGCGCGATCCACCACGACCTCCACGAGGACGAGGTCGCGCTCACGCACTACCGCCGGACGCTCGCGATCACGGCGGACGTCGACTACCGCATCGCGCGGGCGCAGGCCCTCGACGGGGCCGGCCGGTGCCTGGCGGCGCTCGGCCGCCCCGACGCCGCGATGCACCGGCACCAGGCCCTGACGGTGTACGCCGAGATCGGCGTCCCGGCGGCGTCCTGAGTCGAGTGTCGCTGATCCACGTGGGCGCGGACAGAGCGTGTCCGGTCGGCCGCGCAGGAACCGGTAGCCGACGTGCGGGTTCGCGGACGGAAAGAATCTGCGATCGAGCTGTATTTGATCTTGGGGTAGGCCCTCTGAACAGGGTGTCGGGGCCCGGACGAGCCGGGCCCCGGGATTCTCAGGGGGGAATGAGATGTTCGCCGCCACGCCGGCCCGCCGCCGGGCCGTCGCCGCCGCAGCCGCTGCCGGGTTGCTTGCCGCGCCCGCCATCGCAGGCCAAGCGACAGCAACCGCCGCGACCGCAGCAACCG
>CAKUMG010000629.1 GCA_934667465.1 uncultured Actinoplanes sp.
GGTTGACGGGGACGGCCGCGCCGAGGTCGACCTGCAGCCACTGCGGGAACGCGTTGTTCGCGCTCTCCCAGTAGCTGGCGGTGTCGCCGTCACCGGCACGGGCCGCGGCGTACACGTCGGCGACGCTGCTGGCGCTGAAGGTCTTGCCGGCGGCCAGGTTGGGGCCGGCCGCGGCGGCCGGTGCGGCGGGGGCGAGGACATGGAGGACCGAGGTGGCGAGGACGGCGGCGGAGACGGCCGCCAGGGTTCTGAAGGATCGGAACACGGGAGCGCCCTTCCCTAGAAGACTTCGAACTCGGAGAGCTGACCCGCCGGCCAGCCGGTGTTGCCGGTGAACGTCAGCCGCAGGTAGCGCTGATTCGTGGCGGGGAACGAGACCGTGGCGGTGTTGCCGGTGGCGGGGTCGAACGTGTGGCCGGCGGACGCCCGGACGGTGGCGTAGGACGAGCCGTCGGTGGAGCCGAGCACCGACAGGGTCTGCGTGCGTGTGCCCCACGCGGTTGCGGGCGGTAGCTTCAGCACGATCCGCGACACGGACCGTGTTTGTCCCAGGTCGACAGTGAGTGACTGCGGGAAGGCGTTGTTGGCGCTCTCCCAGTAGGTGCTCGCATTGCCGTCGACCGCGTTGCCCGCGGCGTACACGTCGGTCTGGCTCGTCGCCGTGACCGGGCGGTTGAGGGCGAGATTGCCCCCGGCAGGCGGCGACGTGGGAGGTGTGGTCGGAGGCGTGGTGGTGTTCCACTGCGGCGCGGGCCAGGGGCCGCAGAACGGCGGGTCGGCGTACCAGCCGGTGTTGGTGCCGCTGCGGGCGATCTGGAAGCTCGGGCCGACGCAGTTGTGGATCGGGTTCGGCTGCGCGATCCCCGTGGCGCGGACGTCGGTGAAGGTCACCCGGCTCGGCGCCTGGACCTGCAACGCGTACGTGCCGGCGCCCTGGATCGTCACGTTACGCAGGTTGATGCCGCTGGTCTGACCTTCGATCCACATCAGGGCGGCGTAGGAGCTGTCCAGGATGTCGGTGTCGGTGATGTTGATCGTGGGGTTCTGGAACGCCTCGTTGAGCGCGGAGAACCAGATCGCCCCGACGCCGAACTGCCAGTTGTAGTCGGAGTTGCCCGCGCGCAGCAGGGTGTTGCGTGCGAGGGTCCAGGTGCCCTGCACGCCGGTGGGCCCGTTGACGCCGGGGTAGCGGTTGGCGACGTGCAGGCCGCCGCCGTTGGTCACGGTGTCCGAAACGACGTTGTCCGTGATGACGATGTCCCGGCCGCCGTAGCTGACGATGTTGTTGGCGAGGATCGGCGCGACCACGGTGTTGCGGGTGAACGAGTTGCCGACGTTGGGGACGCGCTCGGCCCACATCGCGAGCCCGTCGTCGCCGGTGTTGCGGACGAACGTGTTGGTGACCGTCGAGTTCGTGACGCCGATGTGGAAGTTCACGCCGTCGGCGGTCTGGTCGAGGATGCGGCTGTTGCGGATGGTGAAGCGGTCCATCGGCCCGTCCATCCACGCGCCGACCTTGGTGTGCTGCATCCACACGTTGTCGATGGTCGAGTTGCTCATCGCGCCGCCGAACGCGTTCACCTGGTCGTCGTCGACGCGCTCGCGGATGTCGCCGATGACCGCGAGGTCCCGGACCGTGACGTTCTGCGAGGGGCCGCCCGCGGTGACGTACTTGCCGTAGATGCCGGCCGCCAGGTTGCGCTGGGTGGGGTGCCTGCCGCCGAGGACGGTGTACCAGGGTCCGGCCCCGGCGAGCGTCACCCGGTCGACGATCACGTGGCTGTAGAGCGTGTAGTTCCCCTGCGGGAGGAAGACACCCCGGTTCTGGGTACGCCCGGCGTCCACGGCGGCCTGGATCCGCGCGGTGGAGTCGGTGGCGCCGGTCGGGTCCGCGCCGAAGTCGGCGACGGCGTCGAGGTAGCCGGCGGGCCGGGCGGCGGGGGCGGGGACGTTCTCGAAGTCGGCCAGGTCGATCGTGAAGCTGGGCGACTGGGCGGTCGACGACACCTGCAGCCGGATCTTCGTGCCCGCCGCGTACGTGGTGCCGAACAGCGTACGGGCCTCGTCGTAGAAGTGGTGGGGGTTGGTGTCGCCGGGGTTGTTGTTGAACGGGTAGCCGCCGTAGAACCAGCCGTACCGCGACGTCACCGGCACGGTCCGGACCACGCTGCCGTTCGCCCGGACGTCGAGCGATGCGTTGCGGCCGGTCCCGTCGGCGCTGTCCGGGATGCTGTAGCGGAAGGTGACCGCGTTGGCGGGCCTGGTGAGTGTGAACTCGACGTACTCGCCGGCCGCGTCGAGCGTGACGGCCTCGCGCCCGGACGCCTCGGACGAGAGCCGGCCGTAGAGGCGGCTGGTGCCGGTGCTGGTGCCGTTGGTGGCGGCCCGTTCCGCCTCATGCTCGACGAACGGCACGGTGGCGCCGCGGCCGGGGAAGTCGAACGGGGACGGTCCGGCCGCCTGCGCCGGGGCGGCGGACCAGGAGACGACGAACAGGGCGGTGGTGACGAGCGCGGCGGCCGAGGCTGCCGCAGTGGTTCTCCTGAATCGGGACACGGGGGAGCGCCTTTCCAGTGAGAGCGGGGACGGGACTGCTATGCGGTGCGGAGCCAGACGGCGGTGTCGG
Source organism: uncultured Actinoplanes sp. (assembly GCA_934667465.1). Taxonomy (GTDB): domain Bacteria; phylum Actinomycetota; class Actinomycetes; order Mycobacteriales; family Micromonosporaceae; genus Actinoplanes. Next base: position 2,627 of record CAKUMG010000629.1, read on the forward strand.
TGGGGAGCAGGCCGCCGTCGAGCGGGTTGCTGAGCAGCAGGATCTCGTGGTGCGCGGGCAGGGGAACCGGCACCGGGGACAGGTTGAGGACACAGACAAAAGCACTGCCGCGGCGGTACGCGAGGACGCCCGCGCCGTGGTCGAGCCAGTCGAGCTCTCCGCCGCGCGCGGCGGGACGCAGGGCGATCGCCGACCGGTAGAGCTCCAGCATCGAACTGGGATCACCGGTCTGCGCCGCCGCGGTCAGGTCCTTCCACTCGGCCGGCTGCGGGAGCCACGGGGTGCCGGTGGTGAAGCCGAAGGGCGGCTCGTCGCCGGACCACGGGAGCGGGACGCGGCAGCCGTCGCGGCTGTGGCCGCGGCGCGCGTACATGGGATCGTGCATTTGACTGGGTTTGATGCCCTCGTTCTCCCAGAGGCCGAGCTCCTCGCCCTGGTAGACGTAGGCGGCGCCGGGCAGCGAGAGCGAGAGCAGCGCGGCGGCCCGGGCGCGGCGGGTGCCGAGCTCGAGGTCGACGGGCGTGCCGTCGAGGTTGTCGTCGAAGCTGAACGTCGTCGTCGCCCGGCCGTAGCGGGTGACGTGCCGGGTGACGTCGTGATTGGACAGCACCCAGGTGGGCGGGGCGCCGACCGTCCGGTGCGCGGCGAGCGTTGTATCGATACACGCCCGCAGGAGCCGGGCGTCCCAGGCGCAGCCGAGGAAGTCGAAGTTGAACGCGGCGTGCAACTCGTCGGGGCGCAGGTAGTTGGTGAACCGCTCGACCTCGGGCATCCACACCTCGCCGATCAGCGCGCGGTCGCCGGGATAGCCGTCCGCGATCCGCCGCCACGCCCGGTAGACGTCGTGCACCTCGTCGAGGTCGTGGAACGGGTGCGGCTGGCCCTCGACGACGGGCGGCAGGGTGCGGTCCTTGAACAGCAGCGCCGCCGAGTCGATCCGGATGCCGTCGACCCCACGGTCGAACCAGAAGCGCAGGATGTCCTCGAACTCGGCGCGCACGGCCGGGTGGTCCCAGTTGAGGTCGGGCTGCTCGGGCGTGAACAGGTGCAGGTACCACGCGCCGTCCGGGGTCCGCGACCAGGCGCTGCCGCCGAACTCCCCCACCCAGTCGGTCGGCATCTCCTCCGACGGCGGCCGGAACCAGAACAGCTCGCGCTCGGGTGCCGCCGGGTCGGCCAGCGCCCTGCGGAACCACGCGTGCTCACTGGAGACGTGGTTCGGCACGATGTCCACGATCATCTTCAGGCCCAGCTCGTGCGCCTCGGCGACCAGCGCCTCCGCGTCGGCGAGCGAGCCGAAGACCGGGTCGATGTCGCGGAAGTCGGCGACGTCGTAGCCGGCGTCCGCCATCGGCGACGGGTACCACGGGCTCATCCAGATCGCGTCCACGCCGAGCGCGGCCAGGTGCGGCAGCCGGGCGCGGATCCCGCCGAGGTCGCCGACGCCGTCGCCGTCCGAGTCGGCGAAGCTGCGCGGGTAGACCTGGTATATGACCGCGTCGCGGTACCAGGGATCGGGTGTGGTCACGTCTGCCTGCTTTCTCGGTGTAGCGATACAAGTCAGCCGGTGCAGCGATGCAATTCAGCGGTGTAGCGATACAACCCAGCCGGTGCAGCGATACGACTCAGCCCTTGGTGGCGCCCGCGGACAGCCCGCCGATGATGCTGCGCTGGAAGATCAGGAAGACGACGATCATCGGCAGGCTCGCGATCGCCAGCCCCGCCATGAACTCGGTCGGCGGCACCTGGCTGGTGCTGGCCAGCCGGCTGAGCGCCACGCTGATCGTCTGCGCCTCCGGGTCGGGCAGCACCAGCAGCGGCCAGAGGAAGTCCTTCCACAGCGCCACGATGATGAAGATCGACACGACGCCGAGCACCG
>CAKUMG010000630.1 GCA_934667465.1 uncultured Actinoplanes sp.
CGTGAACTCGCACTGGTGGGACGCGTCGCAGATCTACGGCGCGAGCGCGGACGAGCAGCGCGGGCTGCGCAGCGGCGAGCGCGGCAGGCTGCTCACGGACGTGCCGCGCGACGCCGACACCATGCCCGGCTTCTGGATCGGGCTGGCCATGCTGCAGAAGCTGTTCGCGGCCGAGCACAACGCGATCTGCGACATGCTCCACGCGAAGCACCCGCCCTGGTCGGACGAGGAGCTCTTCCAGCGGGCCCGGCTGATCAACGCCGCGCTGCTCGCGAAGATCCACACCGTGGAGTGGACCCCCGCGGTGATCAGCCACCCCACCACGGTCGCGGCGATGAACGCGAACTGGTTCGGCCTGGCCGGCGAGCGCGTGCACAAGCTGTTCGGGCGGATCTCGGCCAGCGAGGTGGTCAGCGGCATCCCGGGCAGCCGGACCGACCACTTCGGCGTGCCGTTCGCGCTGACCGAGGAGTTGTGGCCGTCTACCGGATGCACCCGCTGATCCGTGACGACTGGCACCTGCGCGCGCTCGCCGACGACCACACGCTGCGCGAGGTCACGTTCCGGGACCTGGCCGGGCCCGACGGCACCAAGCTGATGAGCGAGGTCGACACCACCGACCTGCTCTACAGCTTCGGGACGCTGCCGCCCGGGCTGGTGACGCTGCACAACTTCCCGAAGTTCCTGCAGGAATATCAGCGACCGGACGGCAAGCTGCAGGACCTGGCCGCCACCGACCTCCTGCGCACCCGCGAGCTGGGGGTGCCGCGCTACAACGAGTTCCGGCGGCTGCTGCACCTGGAGCCGGCGACCAGCTTCGAGGAGCTCACCGGCGGCAACACGGCGTGGGCCCGGCAGATCGAGCAGGCCTACGGCGGCGACCTCGAGCAGGTCGACGTGACCGTCGGCATGTGCGCCGAGCGGCTGCCGGCCGGTTTCGCGTTCAGCGACACCGCGTTCCGCATCTTCGTGCTGATGGCGTCGCGGCGGCTCAACAGCGACCGGTTCTTCACCGACTACTACACCCGAGGTGTACACGCCCGAGGGACTGAAGTGGATCGACGACACCAGCATGGCGTCGCTGCTGCTCAGGCACCACCCGGAGCTGCGCCCGGCGCTGGCGGAGGTGCCGAACGCGTTCGCACCCTGGAACGTGACGAAGAGGTAGAGCCGAGGGTGCCGGCGGTGTGATCTGATCTTGCGATGAGTTCGGACGCCCCGGGCTGGAGCGCCATCGACGCCCACCTCGCCACCCTGTACCCCGACGTCACTCCGCAGCACTTCGGCACCGTGATCGGCTATCGACTGGGCGGGCCGGATCCGCTCGACGGGCTCAGCTTCTACCCGCGGACGGACCCGGTCCCGCACTGGCACGCCGTCACCTACGGGCTCAGCGAGCTGTACGACAAGGAGGCCCCGGACCCCGAGGTGTCGGGCTGGGGCTTCGAGCTCACGTTCCGCGTCGCCCGCGACGCCGGGGACACCGAGGCTCCGATGTGGGCGGCCACCCTGCTGCAGAACCTCGCGCGGTACGTGTTCTCCAGCGGCAACGTCCTGCGGCCCGGCGACCACATGGACGCCAACAGCCCGCTGAACCTGGACCACGGCACCACCGCGCTGACGGCGCTGGCGTTCCTCGAGGACCCGGAGCTCGACGCCGTCACCACCCCCAACGGCACCGTCCGGTTCGTGCAGGCGGTGGGCCTGACCGCCGACGAGCTGGCGGCGGCACGCGGCTGGGACACCGCGGGCGTGCTGGGCCTGCTCGCCGAGCGCGACCCGCTGCTGGTCACCGACCTGGACCGCGCGTCGATCACCGCGGACCCGGCCGTCCGCGCCGCGATCGACGCCGGCACCGAGCGCGACGGCTCCTCGACCGGCCAGCTGCTGATCACCGGCCTCGAGGTGACCGTCTCCGGCACCGACGTGCGCCTGCGGATCCCCGAGCAGCACGCCGACGCGGTCGCGCAGGCGGCCCGCGACCGGTTCCCGTACGCCCGGCCGCTCGTGCTGACCACCAGGACCGGCGGTGTCCGGCTGGCCGGCGGCCCGGCCTACGCCGCCCGGCAGGTCGCCGGCGGCGTGGAGGTCGACCTGACCATGCCCGCGATCCTCGCCTTGACCCAGCCGCTGGCCGCCGGCGTGCACGAGATCCCCGGCACCGGCACGCTGACCGTCGAGATCGCCCCGGAATGACGGAAACGGCCGCCGGCAGCCGCCGGCGGCCCCCGTCAGAACCCGATCAGGACGGCAGCGGCGTCGAGGCCGGCCGCAGCGTCGCCCAGCCGTCGTCGCGGGCCCGGGCCGCGGCGAGCAGCCCGCCGACCGCCGCGGCGTTGGAGATCTCGCCGCGCAGCACCATCGCGACAGCCTCGTCCAGCTCGACCCAGGCGAGCTCGATATCCGCCTCCTCGTCCTCGCGGGTGTGCCGCTCGGCCTCGGGCACCGGAGACAGGTCGCGGGCCAGATAGAGCCGGATCGTCTCCGCGCTGAAGCCAGGCGACAGGTGCAGGTCGGCGAGCAGGTCCCAGCGCGCCGCGCGCAGGTCCGCCTCCTCCCCCAGCTCGCGGGCCGCGCCGACGACCGGATCCTCGCCGGCCACGTCGCGCAGACCGGCGGGCAGCTCCCAGAGCTGCTTGCCGACCGGGTGCCGGTACTGCTTGATCAGCACGACCCGGCCGACCTCGTCGAGCGCGACCACACCGACGGCGTTCTTGTTGACGACCACGTCGCGGTGGGCGGTGCCGCCGCCGGACATGGTCACCTCGTCGGTGTAGACCGTGAAGATCGGGCCCGCGTAGCGCTCGGTGCGCGAGCGGGTCTCGTGGGCGAACGCGGTCACGACGCGACGACCGGCTCGGTCTGCGCGGCCGGGTCCACGGAGGAGGCGACCTCGACCGGCAGCTCGTCGGCGGCCGCGTAGTCGACGGCGGCCTTGACGAACGCCGTGAACAGCGGATGCGCCCGGGTCGGCCGGCTCTTGAGCTCCGGGTGCGCCTGCGTCGCCACGAAGAACGGGTGGTCCGCACGGTCCAGCTCGATGAACTCGACCAGGCGCCCGTCCGGCGACGTGCCCGAGAAGCGCAGGCCCGCCTTCGCCAGCGTGTCGCGGTAGTCGTTGTTGACCTCGTAGCGGTGCCGGTGCCGCTCGGAGATCTCGGTGCTCTCGTAGGCCTCGGCCACGATCGAGCCCGGGGTCAGCGCCGCCGGGTAGGCGCCGAGCCGCATGGTGCCGCCCAGGTCGCCCTTGCCGGCCACGATGTCCTGCTGGTCGGCCATCGTGGAGATGACCGGGTGCGCGGCCTGCTCGTCGAACTCGAGCGAGTTGGCGCCCTTGAGCCCGGCGAGGTTGCGGGCCGCGTCGATGGTCATGCACTGCAGGCCGAGACAGAGGCCCAGGATCGGGATCTGGTGCTCGCGGGCGTACTTCGAGGTGTTGACCTTGCCCTCGATGCCGCGGATGCCGAACCCGCCGGGGATGCAGATGCCGTCGACGCCCTTGAGCGCCGCCGCCGCGCCGGCCGCGGTGTCGCAGTCGTCGCTGGGCACCCAGCGCAGCTGCACCTTGGCGACGTTGGCGAAACCGGCCGCGCGGATCGCCTCGCTGACCGACAGGTAGGCGTCGGGCAGGTCGACGTACTTGCCGACCAGCGCCACGGTGATCGTGCGGCGCGGGTGGTGCACGCGCTCGAGCAGGTCGTCCCACTGCGTCCAGTCGACGTCGCGGAACGACAGGCCGAGCCGGCGGACCACGTACGCGTCGAGGCCCTCGCGGTGCAGCACCTTCGGGATGTCGTAGATGCTGGGCGCGTCGGGGCAGGCCACGACGGCCTCGGTGTCGACGTCGCAGTAGAGCGCCAGTTTGTTCTTCATCTTGTCCGGCAGCGGGCGGTCGCTGCGGCAGACCAGCGCGTCGGGCTGGATGCCGATGTTGCGCAGCGCGGCGACCGAGTGCTGGGTCGGCTTCGTCTTGAGCTCGCCCGACGGCGCCAGGTAGGGCACCAGCGACACGTGCAGGTAGAACACCCGGTCGCGGCCGATCTCGTGGCGGACCTGCCGGATCGCCTCGAGGAACGGCAGCGACTCCATGTCGCCGACGGTGCCGCCGACCTCGGTGATCACGACGTCGGGCGTGCGGCCCGTCTCGTCGGGGTCGGCCATCGCGAAGATGCGCTCTTTGATCTGGTTGGTGACGTGCGGGATGACCTGCACGGTGTCGCCCAGGTATTCGCCGCGGCGCTCCTTGGCGATGACCGCCGAGTAGACCTGGCCGGTGGTGACGTTCGCCTTGCCGGACAGGTCACGGTCGAGGAAGCGCTCGTAGTGCCCGACGTCGAGGTCGGTCTCGGCGCCGTCCTCGGTGACGAAGACCTCGCCGTGCTGGAACGGGTTCATCGTGCCGGGGTCGACGTTGAGGTAGGGGTCGAGCTTCTGCATGACGACCCGCAACCCGCGTGCGGTCAGCAGGTTGCCGAGCGGGGAGGCGGTGAGGCCCTTGCCC
>CAKUMG010000631.1 GCA_934667465.1 uncultured Actinoplanes sp.
CTGGCACCAGGCCGTGGTGGGCGAGGGCCGCGAGCTGGGCTACCTGCACCTGCAGCTGTTCAGCATCCGGCGCGCGCCGGGCAAGCTGAAGTACCTGGCCGGTTCCGAGTCCGCGATGGGCGTCTTCATCAACGACGTGACGCCGGAGCAGGCCGCGACCATGCTGCGGGACGTGCGGCTCGAAGAGGGGGGTGTGCGGGAGGCCCGGGACAGAGCCTCCCGCACGAGGGAAGGGACGACTTGAGGTCGTTCTGTCCAAATTAACGGGATATGTTCGCGGGAGTTACGGCCCGAACATCCGAAAAACGAACGAAGGCCCGCACCCACCGGGGTACGGGCCTTCGCTTTGTGGATCACGCACCGAGGCGCGGCATTCCGGCTCCGGGGCGGCGTGGATCAGGCGCAGAGGCGCTTCGCCAGGTTCTGGTCGAGCGTGGCCATGAACTCGTCCGTGGTCTGCCACGGCGCGTCGCGGCCGATCAGCGCGGCCAGGTCCTTGGTCATCTGACCGCCCTGGACGGTGTCGATGATGACCTGCTCCAGCGTGTCCGCGAACTCGGAGACGGCCGGGGTGCCGTCCAGCTTGCCGCGGTGCGACAGGCCCCGGGTCCAGGCGAAGATCGAGGCGATCGGGTTGGTGCTGGTCTTCTCGCCCTTCTGCCACTGCCGGTAGTGCCGGGTGACAGTGCCGTGCGCGGCCTCGGCCTCGACGGTCTTGCCGTCCGGGGTCATCAGCACCGAGGTCATCAGGCCGAGCGAGCCGAAGCCCTGCGCGACGGTGTCGGACTGCACGTCACCGTCGTAGTTCTTGCAGGCCCAGACGTAGCCGCCCTCCCACTTCATGGCGGCGGCGACCATGTCGTCGATCAGCCGGTGCTCGTAGGTGAGCCCGGCCTCCTTGAACTGCTCGGCGAACTCGGTCTCGAAGATCTCGGCGAACAGGTCCTTGAACCGGCCGTCGTACGCCTTGAGGATCGTGTTCTTCGTCGACAGGTAGACCGGGTAGTTGCGGGCCAGGCCGTACCGGAACGAGGCCCGGGCGAAGTCCCGGATCGACTCGTCGAAGTTGTACATCGCCATCGCGACGCCGCCGGCCGGGTAGTCGGCGACGTGAAACTCCATCGGCGCCGAGCCGTCCTCGGGCGTGAACGTCACGGTGAGCTTGCCCGCGGAGGGCGCGACGAAGTCGGTCGCCTTGTACTGGTCGCCGTGGGCGTGACGGCCGATGATGATCGGCTTGGTCCAGCCCGGCACCAGGCGCGGCACGTTCGACATGATGATCGGCTCGCGGAAGACGACGCCGCCGAGGATGTTGCGGATCGTGCCGTTCGGCGAGCGCCACATCTTCTTGAGGCCGAACTCCTCGACGCGGGCCTCGTCGGGGGTGATCGTGGCGCACTTGACGCCCACGCCGTGCCGCTTGATGGCGTTCGCCGCGTCGATCGTGACCTGGTCGTCCGTCTCGTCGCGGTACTGGATCGACAGGTCGTAGTACTCGAGGTCGACGTCGAGGTAGGGCAGGACCAGCTGCTCACGGATCTGCTTCCAGATGATCCGCGTCATCTCGTCGCCGTCGAGCTCCACCACCGGGTTGTTGACCTTGATTTTCGCCATCGGCCGGCGCTCCTCTCCCGAGACTTCTTCTTAGCAGTACGAGCGTACTCTTTACGGACCGAAGATCGTCTGCGGCCTCGTGTTGTGTTCACGTTCTACCCTCAATGCGATGTCCGCATCCGAGCACCGCGACGAGCCACGGCGATCCTGGCCCGGGGCCTGTCTCATCATGCTCGCCGTTGGCGCCCTGCTGCTCGCAGTCGCTACGAACAGCATCTGGCTGACCGGCGCGGCGATCGTCCCGGTGGCCGCCTACGTCCTGCGCGAGCAGTCCCCCGACGGCGCGAGCCGCACCACCGCGGCCACGCTCGCGGCCGGCCTCAGCCTCATCCTGCTCGGCCTCGGCATCGCCCACGCCTGAGCCGGTTTTTTAGCCCTGACATGCGAAAGGCCGGGCCCCGCGGGGCCCGGCCTTTCGTCAGTAAACTCAGAGGTCGGCGACGTCCGCCTGCTTGGCGCGGACGGCCTCGGCGGCCTCCTTGAGACCGGCCAGCTCCGACTCGGTGAGCGCGGTCTCGACGACCTTGCGCACGCCGGTCGCGCCGATCTCGGCCTCGACGCCCAGGTAGACGCCGGAGATGCCGTACTCGCCGTCGACCCACGCGCAGACCGGCATGACCGCGCCGGAGTCCTCGGCGACGGCCTTGGCCATCCGGGCCGCGGCGGCCGACGGGGCGTAGTAGGCCGAGCCGGTCTTGAGCAGGGCCACGACCTCGGCACCGCCGTTGCGGGTCCGGGTGACGAGCTCCTCGACCTTGTCGGCGGGCAGCAGCTCGGTGACCGGCTTGCCGTCCACCGTGGACTTCGACGGGACCGGCACCATGGTGTCGCCGTGCGAGCCGAGCGTCAGGGTCTTGACCGAGCCGACCTTGACGGCCAGCTCCTCGGCCACGAAGTTGGTGAAGCGCGCCGAGTCGAGCATGCCGGCCTGGCCGAGCACCCGGTTCTTCGGGAACTGGGTGGCGAGCTGCGCCAGCGCGGTCATCTCGTCGAGCGGGTTCGAGACGACGATGACGACGGCGTTCGGGGCGTACTTCGCGACGTTCTCGGCGACCTGGCGGACGATCTTGGCGTTGACGCCCAGCAGGTCCATCCGGCTCATGCCCGGCTTGCGGGGCAGGCCGGCGGTGATCACGACGACGTCGGAACCCTCGATGGCCTCGTAGCCCTCGCCGTTGGGGCCCGTGGTGGCGCCGACGACCTTGGTCTCGAAGCCCTCGACGGCGCGCGACTGGTTGAGGTCGAGCGCGAGGCCCTCCGGCTTGCCCTCGAGGATGTCGGTGAGCACCACGGTCTCGAAGATGTCGTACTCGGCGAGCCGCTGTGCGGTCGTGGACCCGTAGAACCCGGCGCCTACGACGGTGACCTTCTTGCCCATGCTCTCACTCCCAGTCGGTGGGACACGTTTTCGCGACCGTATCAGCCGGTTAACGGCAGTTAACCAAGCAGGGTGCAGCTCAGTGGTAGAAGTGGCGGGTGCCCGTCAGGTAGACGGTCATGCCTGCCTTCTCCGCCGCCTCGATCACCAGGTTGTCGCGGATCGAGCCGCCCGGCTGCACCACCGCGCGCACGCCGGCGGCGATCAGCACCTCGAGGCCGTCGGGGAACGGGAAGAACGCGTCGGAGGCCGCCACGCTGCCCTTGGCCCGGTCGGCGCCGGCCCGGTTGACCGCGAGGTGCGCCGAGTCGACCCGGTTGACCTGGCCCATGCCGACGCCGACGGTCGCGCCGCCGGACGCCAGCAGGATCGCGTTGCTCTTGACCGAGCGCACGGCCCGCCAGGCGAACGCGAGGTCGCGCAGCTCCTCGGGCGAGGCGGCCTCGCCGGTCGCCAGCGTCCAGCCGGCCGGGTCGTCGCCCTCGGCGTCGATCCGGTCGGCCAGCTGCACGAGCACGCCGCCGCCGATCTGCCGGATCTCCGCGGGCGGCGGGTTCCAGGCGGGCGCGACGAGCACGCGCAGGTTCTTCTTCTCCTGGAAGATCGCGAGGGCCTCGGGCGCGAACCCCGGCGCGACGATGACCTCGGTGAAGATCCCGTCGAGCTGCTTCGCCAGCTCGGCCGTGACCTCCTGGTTGACCGCGATGACGCCGCCGAACGCGGAGACCGGGTCGCAGGCGTGCGCCTTGCGGTGCGCCTCGGCGACGTCCGCGCCGATCGCGATGCCGCACGGGTTGGCGTGCTTGATGATCGCGACGCAGGGCTCGGTGAAGTCGTTGGCACTGCGCCACGCGGCGTCCGCGTCGACGTAGTTGTTGTAGGACATCTCCTTGCCGTGCAGCTGCTGCGCCTGCGCCAGGCCCGCGGGGGCGCCCGGGTCGGTGTAGAGCGCGGCCTGCTGGTGCGGGTTCTCGCCGTAGCGCAGCGCCTTCTCGGGCTTGAGCGCCAGGCCGGCGAACTCGGGCCACTCGGCCGGCGCCAGCACCGTCGCGCACCAGTTGGCCACCGCGACGTCGTACTCCGCGATGTCGGCGAACGCGCGGGTCGCGAGCACCTTGCGCTGGGTCAGCGTGAAGCCGCCCTCGCGCAGGGCCTGGACGATCAGCGGGTACGCGGCGACGGCCGTGACCACGCCGACGGACGGGTGGTTCTTGGCCGCGGCACGCACCATGGCCGGGCCGCCGATGTCGATCTGCTCGACGCACTCGTCCACGCTCGCGCCCGACGCCACGGTCTGTGTGAACGGGTAGAGGTTGCTCACGAGCAGGTCGAACGGCTCGATGCCGAGCTCGGCCAGCTGCTCCTCGTGCGCGGCCAGCCGCAGGTCGGCGAGCAGGCCGGCGTGCACCTTGGGGTGCAGCGTCTTGACCCGGCCGTCGAGGGTCTCCGGGAAGCCGGTCAGCTGCTCGACCTTGGTCACCGGCACGCCGGCGCCCTC
>CAKUMG010000632.1 GCA_934667465.1 uncultured Actinoplanes sp.
GTGCTGCACCCCGCGGCGGTGCCCAGGCCCCACAGGGCCCGGCCCCACCAGTCGCCGGTGCTCGGCTCGTCGAGCCACCGGCGGTCGAACGTCAAACGGTTGCGGACCGAGCCGTCGCCGGCCGTCGCATGGGTCAGGAACGCCAGGTAGCGCTCGGCGAGCGCGGTGACCAGCGCGCTCGGCTGCGGTTCCCGGGCGGCGACGAGCAGGCCGCGGGACACGTCGTCCACGCAGTAGCCGTGCTCGCGGCGCGGGATCGCGTTGCGGGCGTGCTCGAGCAGGCCGGTGTCGTCGGAGAGCCGGGCGATGTGCGCCCAGCTCGGCTCAGGCGCGTCGATCAGCTGCAACGGCGGCGGTACCAGCCGCAACGTGACGCTCACCCTGTGCCTTCTTCCGGCATGCTCTCCTGGCCCTCACCGTTCAGGCTGTCGCATGCTCGCGCGCGGCGAGGTTCGGTGCAGTCGATCATGCCGGCACCGACGTTGGAACGGGCGCACGGTCGCCGAGCAGCCGCGCGGCCAGGCTCTGATAGCGGTGGGCGACCGCCGGCCAGCGCAGCGTCGGCCCGCCGGCCAGGCCGGTCAGGTGCCCGGCCGTGTCCGGGGCCTGCAGCAGGTGCCGGATTGCCGCCGCCATCGCCTCGGGGTCCTGGTGCGGGACGAGGATGCCCGGCCCGTCGGCGAGCAGCTCCACGGCGTGCGGGAACTCGGTCGCCACCACGGGCACGCCCGCGCCGACGGCCTCGATCAGCACACCGGAGGTGACCTGTTCGGTGGAGTCGTACGGCAGCACCACCACGTCGGCCGAGCGGATGAGCCGACTCAGCGACGCCTCGTCCAGGTAGGCGTCCTCCCAGTGCACCCGCCCGGTCACGCCCAGCTCGGCGGCGAGCGCCTTGAGCGAGTCGCGGTAGACGTCGCCGTGCAGGTCGAGGATCTTGGGGTGGGTGCGGCCCGCGACCGTGTACGTGGGTGCGGGCGCGAGGTCGCCGAGCCGCGCCAGGGCCCGCAGCGCCCATTCGATGCCCTTGCCCGGCCCGAGCAGCCCCCAGGTCAGCAGGTGCGGCACGTCGCGCGGCTCGCGCGGGGCATCCGAGTGGCTCGCGGCACCGTGCGGGATCACCGTGACCTTGCGCGGGTCCACCCGGTAGCCGCCGGTCAGCCGGTGCCGCGCGGTGTCCGTCATGGTCACGATCGCGTCCGCGGACTGCGCGATCCGTTCCAGGACCACGCGTTGCGACGGGGACGGCTTGGTCAGCACGGTGTGCAGCACGACGACGGTGGGCACCCGCAGCGCCCGGAGCAGGGGCAGCACCTCGTCGCCGTCCTGGCCGGGATAGATGCCGTACTCGTGCTGCACGATCGCCACGTCGAAGCGGTTCAGTGCGTTGGCCGCGGCGACCCAGCCGCCGGGCGTGCCGGTGTGCCAGGTGTGCGCCACGCGCGGCGCGGTGCGGTCGACCTCGAGCCCGCCGGCGGTGGCGTCCGCGGAGAGCAGCCGGACGACCCCGCTGCCGGGGGCGCCGCCGGTCAGGTGGCCGGCGAGCGCGGCATTGAACGTCGCCAACCCGCATTGGGTCGGCGGATACGTGCTCAGGAATCCGTAGGTCACGGGCATGACAGGGGCCCTTTCCGATCAGGCGGCCGCCTCCCCGCGTACGCGGATGTGTAATAACGCCCTTCCGGAGAAATGCCGCGAATTGCTTAACTCGAAGGTAACAAAACCGGCACCTTCAGCCGACCAGTTCGCGATAGATGGCCAGGTAGTCGTCGACCATCCGGTCCACTCCGAAGCGCGTGACCGCCTGCGCGCGGCAGGCGGCCCGATCGAGCCCGCCGATGCCGTCCACCGCGGTCACGGCCCGCTCGACATCGGGCACCAGGCGCCCGGTGAGACCCTCGTCGACCACTTCCGGCATGGAGCCTTTCGGGTACGCGACCACGGGCGTGCCGCAGATCATCGACTCCACGACCGACAGCCCGAACGGCTCGGCGAAACGGATCGGGTGCAGCAGGGCGGCGCTGGTGCCCAGCAGCCGGGCCCGGTCCGCCGGCCCCACCGATCCGAGGTAGACGACGCGCTCCCCGTCGATGTGCGGCTCCACCCGCTCGCGGAAGAACGCCTCGTCCTGCACGATCCCGCAGAGCGTCAGCCGCCGCCCGGCCCGGCGTGCGATCTCGATCGCCGTGTCCGTGCCCTTGTCCGGATGGATACGTCCGAAACAGATCAGGTCCTCGCCGCCCGGCCCGGCGGGCAGGCCCGCGGTGTCGACGCCGTGGTAGACCGTGCCCGCGTACTCCAGATCGAGGCTGCGGTCGGCGTCCGAGATCGACACGTACGCGGACCGCCCGCGCCGGTACGCCGGCAGGATGTTGCGCCCCGAGAAGCCGTGGATCGTGGTCAGCATCGGCGCCGCGCAGTGCTCGGAGAACGCGAGCGGCAGCCAGTCCACGTGGTTGTGGACCAGATCGAAGTCCCGCGAGCGGCCCAGCGCGTACGAGACGTGCAGTGCCTCCCAGATCCGGCCGTCGAGGTCCGGATCCTCCTCGTAACCGTGCACCGCGACGCCGTCCAGGGTGGCCTTGGTGACCGAGTCCAGCGTGGCGAACAGCGTCACCTCCACGCCCCGCGCGGTCAGCCCCTCGGCGAGCAGGCTGGTGATGAGCTCCCACGGGCCGTAGTGGACCGGCGGGGTACGCCACGCGATCGGGCCCAGCAGCGCCACCTTCATGATCCTCAGTATGGGAGCCGATCCCGGGTTTCGTTCGTGGTTCGCGTGTTAAAGAGGAGACCATGGACAACCCCTGGTGGCACAGTGCCGTGGTTTATCAGATCTACCCGCGCAGCTTCGCCGACGCCGACGGCGACGGCATGGGCGACCTCCGCGGCATCATCGACCACCTCGACCATCTCGCCGGGCTCGGCGTGGACGTGCTGTGGCTCTCGCCGGTCTATCCGTCGCCGCAGGACGACAACGGCTACGACATCAGCGACTACCAGGACATCGAGCCGGTCTTCGGCACCCTCGCCGACTTCGACGAGCTGCTCGCCGGCGTCCACGAGCGTGGCATGAGGCTCATCATGGACCTGGTCGTGAACCACTCCTCGGACGAGCACGCGTGGTTCCAGGAGAGCCGCCTCTCGCGGGAGAGCCCGAAGCGGGACTGGTACTGGTGGCGGCCCGCCCGCGACGGCATGGAACCGGGCACCCCGGGCGCCGAGCCGACCAACTGGGGTTCCGTCTTCGGCGGCTCCGCGTGGGAGTACGACCCGGCGACCGGCGAGTACTACCTGCACCTGTTCAGCCGCAAGCAGCCCGACCTCAACTGGGAGAACCCGGAGGTCCGCGACGCCGTCTACGCGATGATGAACTGGTGGCTCGACCGGGGCGTCGACGGGTTCCGGATGGACGTCATCGACCACATCTCCAAGGACGTGTCGCTGCCCGACGGCCACATCGAGCCGGGCGCGCTCTACGGCAACGGCGGCCCGCACTACCTGCACGGCCCCCGCAACCACGAGTTCCTGAAGGAGATGCACGAGCGCGTCTTCGCCGGCCGCGAGGCGCTGCTGACCGTGGGTGAGATGCCGGGTGTCACCGTCGAGGAGGCGGTCCGCTACACCGACCCGGCCAGCCGCGAGGTCGACATGGTCTTCAACTTCGAGCACGTGTGGGTGGACCGGGGTGCCGACCCGTGGCTGCTCTACCCGCTGCAGCTGACCAAGCTCAAGGGCATCTTCGCGCGGTGGCAGGCGGGGCTCGCCGAGAAGGGCTGGAACAGCCTCTACTGGAACAACCACGACCAGCCGCGGGTCGTGTCGCGCTACGGCGACGACTCGCCGCAGTGGCGGGAGCGGTCGGCCAAGATGCTGGGCGCCGTGCTGCACCTGCACCGCGGGACGCCGTACGTGTATCAGGGTGAAGAGCTCGGCATGACCAACGCGCCGTTCGGCTCCATCGCGGACTTCCGGGACATCGAGGCGCTCGGGCACTACGCCCAGGCGGTCGAGCGCGAGGGCCGGTCCCCGGAGGACGTCCTCACCGTGCTGCGCGCGCGGAGCCGCGACAACGCCCGTACGCCGATGCAGTGGAACGACTCGCCGCAGGCGGGCTTCACGACGGGCGAGCCGTGGCTGGCCGTGAACCCGAACCACAAGGAGATCAACGCGGCTGCGGCGGTGGCGGACCCGGACTCGGTCTACCACTTCTACCGGCGGCTGATCGAACTGCGGCACTCGGAGCCGGCCGTGGTCTACGGCGACTTCACCATGCTGCTGCCGGAGGACGAGCGGCTGTACGCGTTCACGCGCCGCCACGGCGGCACCGAGCTGCTCGTGGTCGGCAACTTCACGGGAGAGCCCGTCACCGCGACCGGGCTGCCCGCTTCGCGGGGGGAGCTCGTGCTCACCAACGCCGCGGAGCCGGAGGGCTGGGACCTCGAGCCGTGGCAGGTCGTGATCTACCGGCGCTCGGTCTGATCTTGTC
>CAKUMG010000633.1 GCA_934667465.1 uncultured Actinoplanes sp.
TCCGTGGCGAGCAGGACCTGCTGCACATCGCGGTCCGGCACGGATACGGCTCGACCGAGGCGTTCGGCCGGGCGTTCCGGGCGGCGCACGGCGCCGGCCCCGGCGAGGTGCGCCGCGACGGAAGGCCCGCTGCGCGCACAACCACACCTCAGGTTCCGTCTGACCGTCGAAGGGAGCGACCGCATGGACACCCGCATCGCCGACCGTCCCGCATTTCGGCTTGTGGGGCGCGCCGCCCGCGTACCGCTGGTCCACCAGGGGATCAACCCGCCCATCCAGCAGCACATCACCGCCCTGCCGCAGGAGGAGCACCTACGCCTGAAGGCGCTCGGCGACACCGAGCCGGCCGGCCTGCTCGCGGTCACGCCGTTGGTCACGATCCCGATGCGCCAGCCGGCGGCCCGCAACCGCCGGAGGGCGTCGAGGTCCTCGGGCCGGCAGCGGACGAGTTCCGGCATACGTTCGCGGTACTGCTCGCCGCGCGGCGGTCGACCAGGGTGTCGTCGAGGTCGCACAAGGCGAGAGGCGGGGAGCCGGGGCGGGAGCTCACCGGGCCGGGCGGTCGGCGGCGAGGAGGGCCGGGAGCTCGGCGACGATGGGCTTGTCGGCCGGGAGCCACGGCACGCTGTCGAGTTCGTCGGGGCCGAGCCAGCGCATGGCGGTGTGCTCCAGGGCGCGGGGCTCGTCGCCGTCGAGGAGGGTGACCGCGAAGACGCGCAGGACGGCGCGGCCGTGGGCCAGCGGGACGTCGGGGCCGACGCGGGGGCCGACGGAGACGCGGACGCCGAGTTCCTCCGCGCATTCGCGGGAGAGGGCCTCGGCGTCGGTCTCGCCGGGCTCGACCTTGCCGCCGGGGAACTCCCAGCGCCCGGCGACCTCGGGCGGGGCGGAACGCTCGCACGCCAGGACCCGGCCGCCGGTCACGATCACTGCTGCGACGATCACTCTGGGTGATGTTCGGCCGCTGACATGCTGTCCGAGGGGCATGAACCACAAGCGTGCCACAAAACTTGACCGAAGAGGTGGTGCCGATGCGTCCTGATCGTCACGAGAACACGGATATGTGGGCGTGGACATCGTTGACGTGGCAGACAAGACTAGGGACACCGACCATGACGACACGGCGACAGTTTGGCCACAAGCCGGCAACGACGCCAGGGAGGTGCACCCGATGCGGGCCTGGAAGTCCAGGAGCAGCCGCTCCGATTACCTGACCGACGCGCTCGCGGTGCTCGGCGGCTGGAAGCAGGACGGCGTTCAGCTCGAGCGCGTGCTGCAGTGCGACGACAGTCAGCACGCCGCGCTGACCGAGCGGATCAAGGTGGCGGCGGACACCCTACATCTCCGCCCGCGGATCAACCGCAGGGACGGTCACACACAGATCTTGCTCGCCGCGCCCGACGACGAGGCGATCACGCAGGGTGAGGTCGCGCTGGCGGCGCGCATCGAGGACGCGTACCGGACGGTTGTCGGCCCCCAGTAACTTGGGCACCATGACGGCACCGGTTTACGACAGCAAGGGTCAGTACGAGCAGATCGCCTCGGGGCTTCTCGAGGGCGAGACGATCATCGCGGTCTACGACGCGGTCGGCGTCGGCACCGGCTTCATCGGCCT
Organism: uncultured Actinoplanes sp.; assembly: GCA_934667465.1. GTDB lineage: Bacteria > Actinomycetota > Actinomycetes > Mycobacteriales > Micromonosporaceae > Actinoplanes. The sequence goes on from CAKUMG010000633.1 coordinate 1,616, forward strand.
CACCAGCCGGCGCGTGATCATCCAGGACAAGTCGTTCGCCGGGAAGCGCTTCGCGATCACGAGCATCCCCTACTCGAAGATCAGCAGCGTCAGCGTGGTCAGCAACAAGAGCTTCGCCGGGCAATATTTTTCGACCGGCACGATCGCGATCACCGTCGGGCAGCACACCTACGAGGTGGAGTTCCGCGGGTCGGACAAGACCCACCACGTCCACAACGTGATCCTGCACTACGCGTCCTGAGGCGCCGGTCACTCTCCAGGGGAGAGTCCGATGAGACATCGAGCGATCACCGTGGCGGCGGTGCTGGTCGCGAGCGCGCTGGTCGTGGCCCCCGCCCCGAAGCCGCAGGCCACGCGGGCACCGGAGAACGCTGCGGAGGAAGCGACCGAGGAGCAGGCCGAAGACCCGTACGACATCCTCGTCTTCTCCCGCACGACCGGCTATCGCCACGACTCCATCCCGGCGGGAACCGCGGCGATCCGCGAGCTGGGCGACCGGCACGGCTTCTCGGTCACCGCGACCGAGGATCCGGCGGCGTTCACCGCGGACGGCCTCGCCGCGTACGAGGCGGTGGTCTTCCTCAACACGACCGGCGACGTGCTGGACGGCGCGCAGCAGGCCGCTTTCGAGCGGTACGTCCGCGGCGGGGGCGGCTACGCGGGCATCCACTCGGCCGCCGACACGGAGCACGGCTGGCCGTTCTACGGTGAGCTGGTCGACGCCCGGTTCGCCCGGCACCCGGCGATCCAGCCGGCCGACGTGCTGGTCGAGGACCGGGCGCACGCGGCGACGGCCCACCTGCCGCGGCGCTGGAACCGGACCGACGAGTGGTACGACTACCGCACGAACGCCCGGTCGAGCGCACGCGTGCTGACGTCGCTGGACGAGTCGACGTACGACAGAAGCGGCATGGGCGGCGACCACCCGCACGCCTGGTGCAAGACGCTGGACGCGGGGCGGTCCTTCTACACCGGGAGCGGTCACACCCGGGAGTCGTACGGGGATCCGGCGTTCCGGACGCAGCTGCTGGGCGGCATCCGCTACGCGGCCGGGCAGGTGCGCGCCGACTGCCGGCCCGAGACCGGATACGCGGCCCTCTACGACGGCGGGACGACCGGCTGGTCGCAGGCTGGCCCCGGCGGCTTCACCGACGAGGACGCGACGCTCACCTCGACCGGCGGCATGGGCCTGTTCTGGTACAGCGCGCAGGAGTTCACGAACTACTCCCTCAAGCTGGACTGGCGGATGTCCGGCGACGACAACTCCGGCGTCTTCGTCGGCTTCCCGCCCTCGGACGACCCGTGGTCGGCGGTGGGCAGCGGCTACGAGGTCCAGATCGACGCGACCGACACGGACGACCGCACCACCGGCTCGGTCCACGCGTCCCGGGCCGCCGACCTGGCGGCCCGGGACGATGCGCTCAACCCGCCCGGGCAGTGGAACACGTACGAGCTCCTGGTCGTGGGCGAACGGCTGCGGATCCTGCTCAACGGCGTGCCGATCAACGACTTCACGAACACGGACCCCGCGCGCTCCCTGGCCGGCCACATCGGGCTGCAGAACCACGGGGACGACGACGAGGTCGCGTTCCGCAACGTCCGGATCAAGCAGTGGTGAGCACCCGGGTGGGCAGCGGCGTCTCGGTCACCGAGCCGTCCGCCGCCCGGCGCAGCTCGTAGCCCAGCGGACCCTCGCGGTCGGCGACGACCTCGGCGAGCCGGGTACCGCGATAGAGCAGCCCGGCGCCGTCGTCGGTCGCGTACCCGTCGGCGAGCGTGCCGTCGCTGACGAACTGGTGCATCTTCGGGCGGCGCTGGTCCTCGCTGTCGTAGTGCACACCGTTGCTGTACGGGAGCCAGCCGAGCCCGTCGGTGAACGCCCGCAGGTCGTAGCCGAAGCTGTCGGTGCTGCCCCCGGTGTGCCAGCAGATCGAGCCGGCCGAGACGCCGCCGAGCACCACGCCGGACTGCCACGCCTCGTGCAGGATCTCGTCGAGGCCGTGCACCCGCCAGACCGCCACGAGGTTGGCCACGCTGCCGCCGCCGACCCAGATGACGTCCTGCGCCAGCAGGTGCTCGCGCAGGTTCTCGTGGTTCGGCATCGGGAAGAGCTGCAGGTGGGACATGCGATATCGGGAGTGGGCGAACGCCGCGTACGTCGCCCCGATCCGGTTCTCCTGGTCGCCGACCGCCTGGTGCAGGTAGCAGATCTTCGCGGTCTCCCCGGCGCCGGACAGCTCGGCGGCGAAGTGATGGATGGCGCCGGGCCGCAGGTCGTAGAGGCCGTGCGGGCCCCGCGCGAAGCCGGCGCTGGTGGCGAGGATGGTGGGTTCGGAGGCAGTCACCCAATCATCATCGTCCATCGCCACGCCGCCGCAGCTCAGGGGCCAGATCAAAAGCACATTGCGGCCGTACGCGGTGCGCGCCGCCCCGGCATCGTCACGCCGGGCCGGCGCTCGCCGGTTACCGCTCCCGCCCGTCCTGTCCCGGCGCGCCGGCCGGCTCGGCGCCGCGTTCCCCGTCGCGGGCCGGGTTCCCGTCGGCGGCCGGTTTCCCGTCGGCGCCCGGCTTTCCGTCGCGCTTCCCGTCCGCGCCCGGCCTCTCGTCGCGCTTCCCGTCCGCGCCCGGCCTCTCGTCGCGCTTCCCAGCCGCGCCCGGCTCGTCGCGGGACGGCTGCTCGTCGTCGCAGGGGAGCACGATGTCGAGGGCGTTCAGCTCCTCGTCGTCGAGGAGCCCGAGCTTACGGTCGAGCGCCTGCTCCTCCCCGGGCCGGATCCGGTCGTCGCAGGCCGCCTTCCGGCCGGCCGCGCCGCCGCGCCCGCCGCCCCAGTGGCCGTCGCGTCCCTGCCCGCCCCGGCCCCACTGGCC
>CAKUMG010000634.1 GCA_934667465.1 uncultured Actinoplanes sp.
ACCTCGAACACCGCCAGCGCGCAGCGCAGCATGCGGCGCACGGCCGGGACACTGTCCGCCTCGCGAGGCAGGTTGACGTGCAACGAGATGCGCATCGCCGGCCCCTTTCATGATCGTCCGCCTCCGACGGAAATCATGTTCCCGCCGTACGCCCCGACTAACCACGAAGGTGCCGCGGGGACCATCCCCCGTCGGCGGAATCTTGGCGCGAACTTCCCGTTATCGCAGGCCGTACGGGCCGTCTCCCTTCCCGTGGTCGTCGAAACGGCGGCCGCGGGCGATGATTCAGGCTCCACGGGAAGGGCTGCACACTGATGGCGACACAACCGGACACCGCGACGGTGATCGCTGCCCGCGCGGGTGACGCGGGCGCGGTCGACCGCCTCGTCGCCGGCTACCTCCCGCTGGTCTACACGATCGTCGGGCGCGCGCTGGACGGGCACGCGGACGTCGACGACGTCGTGCAGGACACCATGCTGCGCGTGCTGCGCAACCTGGGCGACCTGCGCGACCCCGAGGCGTTCCGGTCGTGGCTGGTGGCGATCACGGTCCGGCAGGTGCGCGAGCGCTACCGGGCCCGCCGGTCGGCCCCCGACGCGCTGCTCCCCGACGACCTGCGCGACCCGGGCGCGGACTTCACCGATCTGGCGATCACCCGGCTGGAGCTGGCCGGGCAGCGCCGGGAGACCGCCGAGGCGACCCGCTGGATGGACGAGGACAGCCGCGAGCTGCTGTCGCTCTGGTGGCTGGAGGCCTCCGGCGAGCTGACCCGCGACGAGATCGTGGCCGCCCTCGAGGTGAGCCGCCAGCACGCCGCGGTCCGGATCCAGCGGATGAAGGGGCAGCTCGAGACCGCCCGCGCGGTGGTCCGGGCGCTGGCGGCCACCCCGCCCTGCCCCGAGCTGGCCCTGGTCACCGCGGACTGGGACGGCCGGCCCGGCGCGCTGTGGCGCAAGCGCATCGCCCGCCACACCCGCGACTGCCGGCACTGCTCGCCGGCCTGGGCCGGTCTGATGCCCGCGGAGAAGCTCCTCGTCGGCATGGCCCTGGTCCCGCTCCCGCACACGCTGAGCAACGGCCTCCCGGCCCTCGGCGGCCTCGGCGCGCACACCGCGAGCACCGGCGCGCACGCTGCGAACGTCGGAGCCGGCGCGCACACCGCCGGAGCGGGCGCGCACAGCACCGCCGGGGGAGCCCACGCGGCCACCGGCGGCGGCAAGGCGCTCGCCACCAAGATCGCGGTGAAGACGACGGCGGGCATCGGCCGCCGGATCGTCACGGCCGTCCTGGCGACAGGCGTCGTGGCCGGCGGCGGCGCCGCCGTGGTCGCCTGGAACCGGCCCGCCGAGCCGGTCACCGCTGCCGCGATCGTCCCGGCGCCCGCGCCGGTGCCGTCGCTGTCCCCGGCTGCGCCGTCCGTGCCGCCGTCGGCGAGCCCGTCCGCATCCCCGAGCAAGAAGCCGAAGCCGAGCCCGAGCCGGAGCAGCGCCAAGCCCGCGCCCGCCCCGAAGCCGGCCACCGCGACCAGCGGCAAGAAGGGCGTCGGCACCTGGCAGTTCGACGGGATCAAGGGCGCGCTCACCGACGTCGGCGCGAGCTGGTACTACAACTGGGGCCCGGAGAACGCCGCCATGCCCGGCCCGGCCGGCGTCGAGTTCGTGCCGATGATCTGGGGCGAGGACATGGTCACCGCCGACACCCTGGCCCGGGCGAAGCGGGAGGGCGACGGCACGCTGCTGGGGTTCAACGAGCCGGACCTGGCGGAGCAGTCGGACATGAGCGTGGAGGCGGCGCTCGAGGCGTGGCCGCGGCTGCAGGACACCGGCATGCGGCTGGGCAGCCCCGCGGTCGCGTACGGCGGCGACACCGACGGCGGCTGGCTGGACCGCTTCATGGACGGCGTGCGGGACAAGGGCCTGCGGGTCGACTTCATCGTGCTGCACTGGTACGGCTCGGACTTCAGCCCCGCCGCGGTGAACCAGTTCCTCGGATACGTCGATGCGGTGCACGCGAAGTACGACCTGCCGATCTGGGTCACCGAGTACGGCCTGATCAACTTCTCGGGCAGCCCGAAGTACCCGAGCGACGCGCAGAAGGTCACGTTCATCGAGGGCAGCACGAAGGGGCTGGAGTCCCGGAAGTTCGTCGAGCGCTACGCCTGGTTCGGGCTGCCCGCGGTCGGCGACAGCGTCGACTTCGGCCTGTACCGGGACGCGAAGACGCCCACGGCGGCCGGGAATGCGTACAAGGCGGCGGGTTAGATCGTCGATCCGGCGCTAGGGTCGGTGCATGATTCGGTTCGGCTACAAGGCCTCGGCGGAGCAGTTCGCCCCGCGTGAGCTGCTCCGTTACGGCATCGACGCGGAGCGGCAGGGGTTCGACTCCGTGTTCGTCAGCGACCATCTCCAGCCGTGGCGGCACGACGGCGGCCACGCGCCCGCCGCGCTGCCCTGGCTCGGGGCGCTCGCCACCAGCACCGAGCGCGTCCTGATCGGCACCAGCGTGCTCACCCCGACGTTCCGCTACCACCCCGCGGTCGTGGCCCAGGCGTTCGCCACCCTCGGCTGCCTCGCCCCCGGCCGCGTCATCCTCGGCGTCGGCTCGGGCGAGTCGCTCAACGAGGTGGCGCTCGGCACCGCGTGGCCCGACGGCAAGGAGCGCTTCGCCCGCCTCAAGGAGGCCGTGCAGCTCATCCAGCGGCTGTGGACCGAGGACAGGGTGACCGCCGAGGGCACCTACTACCGCACCGAGAACGTCACGATCTACGACAAGCCCGAGCAGCCGGTCCCGATCTACATCGGCGCGTCCGGCCCGTCCGCCACCCGGCTCGCCGGGCGGATCGCCGACGGCTTCATCACCACCAGCGGCAAGGGCCACGGCCTCTACACCGACACGCTGCTGCCGGCGGTGAAGGAGGGCGCGGAGAAGGGCGGCAAGTCGCTCGACGACCTCGACCTGATGATCGAGGTCAAGGTCTCCTTCGACCCCGATCTCGAGCGGGCGCGCAACGACACCCACTACTGGGGTGCGCTGGCGCTGTCGCCGGAGGAGAAGACCGGCGTCGAGGACCCGATCGAGATGCAGCGCCGCGCGGACGCGCTGCCGGTCGAGCGCACGGTCACGCGGTGGATCGTCTCCTCGGACCCGGAGGAGCACGCGGCCAAGGTCGCCGAATACCTCGACATGGGGTTCAAGCACCTGGTCTTCCACGCGCCCGGGCCGGACCAGGACCGTTTCCTGCGCGTCTACGGCGAGGACATCCTGCCGCGGCTGCGCGAGCACGCCGCGAAGTAGGGATTCCGGGCGCCGCGAGGTGGATTCCCGGAGCCGCGTGGCGGTGCGGCCCCGGGAAAGCCGCGGGAAGATCGCGGGGTGCCCTCAGCGGTAGTTCTCGCCGGGCACCGCCCGGTAGGACAGCGGCTCGTCCCACGGCGAAGGCGAGCGCCGGCCCTCGCCCTCGATGACGCGCAGCCGCCGTTGCGGCGGGACCGCGTGCCGCCCGGGCACGGACGGGGGCTCGGGCAGGTGCGGGCGCAGGATCTGGCTCTCCGGCAGGACCGCGGGCCGGTAGACGGGGCGACGCGGCTCCCGGCTCCACCGGCGCGAGTACTCGGTCACGACGGTGCGCAGCGCCCGGGCCAGGGCGGGCAGCACCCGCCGCGGGCGGTCGCCGTGCAGACGGGGGTAACCGACCGTGGCCACCTCGACGACGCGCAGCCCGCGGGTGGCCATGCGTACGGTGATCAGGGTTTCGACCTCCGGGCCGTCGCCCCACGCGACCTTGCCGCGCTTCACCCGGCCGAGCACCGGCTCGGGGAGCTGGAAGACCGGCAGCAGGTCGCGCCAGTAGGCGTTGTAGCCGCAGCTCAGGTCGGTGAACCGGGTGCGGAAGAGCACGTTGACGACGCGGCTGAGCAGGGCGTGGCCGAACCGCTCGGCGGGCCGCGCGTCGCGGTGGTCGCCGCCGGCGCGGAACCGGGAGCCGTGCGCGGCCTCGGCGCCGGAGAGCAGGGCGTCGACGAAGCGCGGGATCTCGCCCGGGTCGGACGAGCCGTCGGCGTTGAGGGTGACCACGATGTCGCCGGTGGCGGCGGCGAAACCGCAGGCCAGGGCGTTGCCCTTGCCGCTGCGGGTCTGCCGGACGACGATCACGCCGGGGCGCACCTCGCGGGCCACGGCGACGGTGTCGTCGTCGGAGCGGCCGTCCACGACGATGACCTCGTCGACGGGCGGGAGGTTCTCGAGCACGAGGGGCAGATTGTGCTCCTCGTTGAGGGCGGGGATGACAACGGTCACGGTGGGTGACGATGCGGCGTGCGGCTGAGCCGGGCGTCGCGGCGAGGGAGGCATGGCGGTGGCTCCTCGGGCGGCGGTCGTTCGGTGGGCGGCACCCAACTTACCAACCGACTACGGTCGGTCTACCTCGCGGGCACGTTGTGCTTAACCGGTTCACTCGTGGTCACGATCCACTACGGACGGTGA
>CAKUMG010000635.1 GCA_934667465.1 uncultured Actinoplanes sp.
TCCGTGACCGGCCGGGTCACGCGTCAGTGGTCGGCCGGGCTGCGCGTCTGCGACCGGCCGGGTCACGCGTTCGTGGCCTGCCGGGTCACGCGTTCGTGGTCGGGCGGGTGTGCGGGGAGGTCAGCCGGGCAGGGCGGAGGCGTACTTCGCGGCGAGCGCGGCCGATTCCGGCAGGTCCGCCTCGACGACCGGCAGCGCGGGCAGCACCGTCGCGCCGAGCTCGCGCAGCAGCTGGGCGAGCAGCGCGGCCGCCGCCTCGGCCTGCGGGGCGACCCCGGCCGTGACGACCGGCACCGCGCGCTTGCCCTCGAGCGCCCCGGCCGGCAGCTGGTCGAGCAGCACCTTGAGCACGCCGGTGTAGCTGCCCTTGTACGTCGGGGTCGCCACGACCAGCACCTCCGCCCCGCGGATCGCGGCCACCGCGGCGGCTGTGGCCTCGTCGCCGGGGGTCAGCAGCCCTGCGCCCAGCGCCCCGGCCTCCACCACGTCGGTGGCGCCCCCGAGGGCGGCGCCCACCTCGGCGGCCAGGGTGGACGTCCGTGACCCGGCGCCCGGGTTCCCCGACACGACGACGATTCCGCTCACTGTTTCTCTCCCCGGGAGTCGATAAGAAGTAATGACACGATCAGGCCGTCCGGCGCAGGTGGGCGTAGCTGCCGTCGTGGTAGACCAGCGGGGTCACCGTGGCGTCCGGCAGGTGCTCGCCGGAGAGCGGCTCGGCCAGCACGATCGTGTGGTCGCCGGCCTCGACCCGCTGGGTCACCCGGCACACGATCGTGGCGAGCACGCCGTCGAGCAGCGGGACACCGCCGGGCCCCTCGTGCCAGGCGCCGTGCGCCGCGAAGCGGTCGATGTTGCGGGTGGAGAACGTCCGGGCGACGTGCTCCTGCTCGTGGGTGAGCACGTGCACCGCGACCGTCTTGGCCGCTTCGACGGCGGGCCAGGCCGAGGCCGTGTGCGCCAGGCAGAAGGAGACCAGCGGCGGGTCGAGGGAGACGGAGGTGAACGAGGTCGCGGTGAAGCCGGCGGGCGGGCTGCCCGGCGCGGTGATCACGACGACGGCGGCGGCGTGGCGTCGCAGCAGCGAGCGGAAGAGGATCGCGTCCACAAGAGCAGTGTCGGTCATCGGGCTGCCACCGGCTCTCCTAGTTTGGTGCTTCACGGGGTCCTGCATGGCTCTCCGCCAACTCGACGGCACTGGCGGTGACTCCCACGAGGGGGGACACGAGCGTTGCCGGAGTGGCCACGACCCCACGGTGCGCGCCGTTCAGCAGTGCCGTCAACGTGATCTCATATCCTAGTAAACCTATGGGGATGCGTTGACAAGGCGACCCCGAGTGGGCGAGAGTGGCGGCAACCGGCGCGAGAGGTGCATTGCGGCACCATTACGTGGCGGCGTTCATGATCCGCGTGATTGTGCGCGCCATCACTGTCCAGCGGTGGCCCGCCCGCTATTTTGATTGGCGCGGGACGATTCCCGCATTCGGCTGTGTCGCATTGACGCGACATGAAGCGACGGTCAAGGATCGGAGGCATGCAGATGCGCGACGTCATGCTCACGTCCCGCCGTGCCATCGATCTCCTCCGGTGCGCCAGCGCGCTGTGTTGCGCCTCCCGGTGACCCGCCCGGCTCGCTGAGCCGCCCGGCAATCCCTCCCCGGCATGAACCTGCGCGCACTTCTGCGCCACAAAGCCTATCCCGCACATGGGAGAAGTATTCTTCAGCCGCCGCCGAGATCCGGCTGCGGTGCCACCCACCGGAGGCCCTCATGTCCGTCCTCACTCTGCCGGCCCATCCGCTCGCGTCGCATCCGCTGGCCGCGCACCCCCTGCCCGCGCACCCGCTGCCGGCCCGTCCCCGCAGTGCCCGGCTGCGCGCCGTGCCCGGCGAGGCCGCCCCGTCGTCGTCGGTGACGGTCACCATCACCCTCGGTGCCCCCGGCACCGAGGAGAGCGAGCGTGTCCTCGCCGCCCTACGCGACCTGGTGCTGGCGGCCGGTCCCGACGCCGCCGTCGCCCTGGACGCCCCGGCGTTCGCCCCGATCGCCCGGCCCGGCACGACCGGCCTGCACCTCGACCCCCGGCCCCGCACGGCGACGCTCGACGGCGTGCCGCTCGACCTGAGCCGCCTGGAGTACGAGCTCCTGCTGTTCCTGGCCCGCCACCCGCGCCAGGTCTTCAGCCGCAACCAGCTGCTGGGCCACGTCTGGGGCCACACGCACACCACCGTCCGCACGGTCGACGTACACGTCAGCCGGCTGCGCACCAAGCTCGGCGACCCCGACTTCGTCACCACGGTCTACGGCGTCGGCTACCGCCTCTCCGAGGAGGCCACGATCTCGATCGCCGACTGAGTCCAGCCCGGTAGAAGCGACTGAGCCGGGCCGGGCGGAGCGACTGAGCCGGGCCGGGCGGAGCGACTGAGGCGGGCCTGAAGGAGCGACTGAGGCGGACCGGGAGGAGCGGCTAAGTCGGGCCCGGAGGAGCGACTGAGCCGAGCCCGGAGGAGGATGCCGCGGGGTCCTATCCTGCGTCCCATGTCCATGATCGAACTGGGCGACGTCTCCGCGCCGCCGGCACCGCCCCCGTCCCGGCGGTTCCGTCCCGGCAGCGGCTCCCGGCTGTACCGGCCCGGCGGCGTCTCCCGGCGTCTCGGCGCCGCCCTCCTCGCGGCGCTCTGCCTGCTGACCGTGGCGGGTTCCGCGGATGCGGCCTCGACCGGCGGCGCCCGGGTCGCCTGGACCGTCCCGTACGAGGAGTACGGCGGCTTCATGGCCGTCGGCAACGGCATCTACACGGTCGCGGGCCAGTCGCCTCCGGTGCTGACCGCCCGGGACCCGGCGACCGGCCGGGTCCGCTGGCGCACCGAGTTGCCGCCCGACGCGGCCGGCCGGATGATCGATGCCGTGCCCGGCCTGGTTCTGGTGTCCCTGGCGGAGGGCGACAGCGGATCGTGGCGTACGCGCGCGCTCGACGAGGCCACCGGTGACCTTCGCTGGGAGGAGCCGGGCAACGCGTTGGCAGGCATGTCCGGCCCGGCCGTGCTGCTGGGCCGGGACGACGGGCTGCGGGCGCTCACCGCCGGCGGCAGCGAGGTGTGGAGCAGACCCGGGCAGCCGGCCTCGGTCGCGCCCGGCCCCGGGCGGCTGGTCACCGCCGCCGCGAATGGCACGGCGGAGATCCTCGACGCCGCCGACGGTCGGATTCTGAGCCGGGGCAAGGTGGCCGTGTCGCGGGCTCCTGCTCACCCGCGCGGCGCTGGTCGTGTCCACGTGGTCGGGGTCGTCGTACCGGATCGGCGTCCACGACCCGGAGACGTTGCGGGAGCGCTGGAAGGTCGCGTCCGGGGGCAACGGCGAGATGGTCGCCTGCGGCCCGGTGCTGTGCCTGAACACCGACGCCGGCAGCAGCGGCCACGACCCGGTGACGGGCCGGGAGCTGTGGCGGCATGCCGGGGCTCAGGTGACCGGTCTCGGCGACGGCCCGGTGGGGCTGTGGAACGACGCGCCGGGCGGCAACCGGCACGCGCTCGTCGAGCTCGGGTCCGGCCGGATCCTGGCTCCGATGGCCCCGCGGATCGAAGTCTCGGGCACGAATGGTGCGTACCTGATGTCCCCGTCCGTCGAGCCGGGTGGCCGGACGGCGATCAGCGAGGCCCGCGACGGCAGGGTCGGCCTGCTGGGCACGGTCGCGGAGGTGCCGTGGCCGCAGCAGTGCCAGGCGGCGGGCGGCGCGCTCGTCTGTCCGTCCGAGGCGCGCACCGAGCTGATCGGGGTTACGGTCCGCCGCCCGGGTGAGTGATCGCTCACCTTTCCGGCCCGGTCGCGCTTCCGCCTGCCCGGTTGCGGCGCGAGGTGGGCCATAATGTCTCGTCGGCCTACCGTATAGGTAGGAGATGAGGAGGCGTTCATGCGGCGTACGGTGGCGGTGGTGGGCGGCGGGTGTTCCGGCGTCCTGACGGCTCGGGAGTTGCTGCGCGGCGGCGAGGACGACGTCGTGCTGATCGAACCCGGCGAGCCGGGCGGCGGGGTGGCGTACGGGCATGCCGAGCCGTGGCACGTCCTCAACTCGCGCGCCGGCGCGATGAGCGCCGACCCGGACGACCCCGGCCACTTCCTGCGCTGGTCCGGCGCGGGGCCGGCCGAGTTCCGTCCGCGCGCCGAATACGGGCGCTACCTGCGCGACGTGCTCGACGAGGCGGCCCGTGACCACCCCGGGCGGCTGCAGCTGCGGCGCTCGCGGGCGACCTCGGTCCGGGCCGGTGCCGACGGCGGCTGCGTGGGCCTCGCGGACGGCGGGGAGGTCCGCGCCGCCCACGTCGTGCTGGCCACCGGCGGGCCCGCCGCGGCCCGCCAGCGCCTCGACCACCCGAACGTGCTGGACGACCCGTGGCGCCCCGGCGCGCTCGCGTCCCTGCCGCCCGACCGGCCCGTGCTGCTGGTCGGCACCGGGCTGACTGCGATCGACGCCGCGCTG
>CAKUMG010000636.1 GCA_934667465.1 uncultured Actinoplanes sp.
GGCGGCGACGATCCTCGCCGCCGTCCCGGCCAGGGCTGCGGCGGCGTACAGGATGCGTGACATAGGTGTTCCTCCCCCGTTGGATCACTTGATGGGGAGCGTAGGACGGCGGCCGCCCGGCCCGCCGCCCCGCCGAACACTGTTCACAGTGGAGTCACCCGCCGTTCGACCGGGGCAGACTGCGGGTCAGCGCTCGCAGTCGATCTTCGTGTCCCGCAGGCCGTAGAAGGACCAGCAGCGGTCGCCCGCGGCGGTGGCGTCGGCGCCGCCGTCGAGGACGGCGGCGCCGCGGATGCCGGAGAGCTGGTCGTCGCCGGGGCCGCCGATGAGGATGTCGGCGCCGAGGCCCCCGGTCAGCTCGTCGTTGCCGGCGCCGCCGTCGGCCCGCATCGGGTGGCCGGTGGCGTTGTTCACGGAGTCGTCGCCGGCACCGGCGGTGATCCGGAGCTGGGACCAGCCGAGCGGCCGGGTGCACGCCACCTGCGTGGTGTCGCCCGGCACGGCGGCACAACCCGGCCCGGCCTTGATCGGCACGATGTCGTCGAGGATCACCGTCTGGCCGGCGTCGGTGAGCAGGATGACGTTGTCCACGTCTCCCTGAGCGGTGTAGACGAGCTGGGAGCCGCCTGTGCCGTTGACAACTCGGACGACGGCCACGAGGGTGCCGGCCGCGGCGGCGGGAGGGGCGGTCGCGGCGAGCAGGGTTCCCGCGGTGAGCAGTGCGGCGCTGACTCCGGCCGCCCGGATCGTACGAGACATGGCGCCATTGTGGACCTGCTGCCGGATGGTCGCGGTGACGGCCTGAAGCAGGCAGCGCGCCGCGTGGAGAGCCCGGTCACATCGGCGGCGGGGCTGGTGCCGCGGCGGGGCGGGGCCGGGTGCCCGTACGGGGAAAAGAACCGCGACCCGCCATCGACCGCTATCGTCATCTCTCAGGGTGACCGGGAGGGGACCGCGATGGGTGGCATCAGCAGGCGCAGCCTTCTGGCGGGGACCGCGGCGGCCGTGACCAGCACGGTCCTGGCCGACCCGGCCGCGGCAGCGACCACCCGGGCCGGGACCGGCACGCATCTCGCGGCGCAGATCTCGCCGGACGGGCGATGGATCGCAATGGACCTCGCGGGCGTGCTGTGGGTGCTGCCCGCCTCCGGCGGGGCGGCACGGCGGCTCACGAGTGACCTTTTCGACATTGCGCAGCCGGCCTGGTCGCCGGACTCCGCAACCATCGTCTTCCAGTCGTACCGGTACGGGTCGTTCGATCTGTGGACGATCCGGCCGGACGGGTCGGGGCTGCGGCGGCTCACCGAGGGACCGCGCGATCATCGGGAGCCGGTGTGGTCGCCCGACGGGTCCCGTATCGCGTTCTCGGGCGACTTGTCGGGAAGTTACGGCGTGCACGTGCTCGACGTGGCGACCGGGGGAATCAGCACGCTCGCCGACAGCGCGGCCGAGGAGTACGAGCCTGCCTGGTCGCCGGACGGTGGCCGGGTGGCGTTCGTGGTGGCCGGCACGCGGGTCGACGCGGTCGAGGTCGTGACCGGCAGCCGGGAGACGATCGTCACCGTCGCCGCCGGTCAGGTTCTGCACGCTCCGGTGTGGACGCCGGACGGCCGTAGCGTCGTCTACCAGCTCACTCATGACGGGGTCAGCGAGCTGTGGCGCGATGGGGTGGCGGAGGTCACCGGCGAGGAGGTCTTCCCGTTCCGGGTGTCGTGGCGCTCGGGGAACGAATTCGTCTACACGGCCGACGGGGTGATCCGGCGGCGGGTGCTCGGCGGTGGCCGGGCGGGTACGATCGGGTTCGTCGCGCCGCTGAGCCTGACCGCTCCCCGTTACGCGCGGCGCAAGCGCGACTTCGACTCGGCGGCCCCGCGTCCCGTGCTCGGCGTGGGCAGCCCCGTGCTGTCGCCCGACGGCAGGCGCGTCGCGTTCCGCGCGCTCAACGACATCTGGACAATGACCATCGGGCAGGCGCCCCGCCCGCTGACCCGCGACACGTGGTGGAAATCCGACCCGGCCTGGTCCCCGGACGGGCGCTGGCTGTCCTATTCCACCGACCGCGGCGGCAAGCTCGACATCTGGCTGCGCGACCTGGCCACCGGCCTGGACCGGCAGCTCACCGACCTGCCCGGCGCCGCCGCGGTGAGCGGCAGCTGGGCGCCGGACGGCGCACGGCTCGCGTTCCTCGACCAGACCGGCGCGCTGTGGACGGCCGAGGTGCCCAGCGGTGAGCTGCGCCGCGTCTACCCGGCCACGTTCGAGCCGGGTCGCCCCACCTGGTCGGCGGACGGCCGGACGATCGCGCTGGCCGCCGTGGTGCCGTTCTCGGCCCGCTACCGCGAGGGGCTGAGCAAGATCCGGCTGGTCGACGTCGCCTCCGGCACCGGACGGTACGTGGACCCGCTGCCCGGCCGCTCGATCCAGACCCGCGGCGACGACGGCCCGGTCTGGTCGCCCGACGGCACCCGGATGGCGTTCGTGGTCGCGAGCGTGCTCTACGTCGCCCCGGTCCGCCCCGACGGCACGATCACCGGCCCGCCGCGGCAGATCACGCGCGAGGTGACCGACGCACCGTCGTGGAGCGGCGACTCGGCGACCCTGCTCTACCTGAACAACGGCACGCTGCGGCTCGTCGCGGCGGCGGGCGGACCGCCGCGTACCGTCAAGACGTCCTTGACCTGGGCCAACACCCAGCCCCGCGGCCGTACGGTGATCCGCGCGGGCCGCCTCTGGGACGGCACCTCGGCGGGCCTGCGCGCGGACGCCGACATCGTGGTCGAGGGGCACCGGATCGCCGCCGTGCTGCCGGGCGGCTCCGCGGTGGACGGGCGAGTGGTCGACGCGCGCGGGTCCGTGGTCATCCCGGGCCTGATCGACATGCACCACCACCGCGAGATGCAGGGCTACTCCTACGGCGCCCGGCAGGGCCGCCTCTGGCTCTCGCTGGGCGTCACGACCACGCGCTCACCGGGCAGCCCGGCCTATCACATGGTCGAGGAGCGCGAGTCGGTCCAGTCGGGCGCCCGCATCGGGCCGCGCTACTTCGCGACCGGCGAGGCGATCGACGGCAGCCGGATCTACTACAACTTCATGCGGCCCACGTACGACGACGCGCAGCTCGCCCTGGAGCTGTCGCGTGCGGGGGCGCTGGACTACGACCTGACCAAGGCGTACGTGCGGCTGAGCCCGGCGTGGCAGCGCAGGCTCATCGAGTGGTCGCACGCCCGCGGGATCCCGAGCACGTCGCACTACCACTACCCGGCGCTGGCGTTCGGCGGCGACGGGATGGAGCACGTGGGCGCCACGAACCGGTTCGGCTACTCGCGGACCGTCACCACGCTGGGCACCGCCTACCCCGAGGTGGCATCGGTGTTCACGGCCACGGGCGCCTGGCTGACCCCGACCCTGTTCAACTCGATCACGCTGCTGGGCGAGGACGACAGCCTGGTGACCGACGACCGGGTCCGGGTGCTCTACCCGTCGTGGGAATATGCCGTGCTGCGCAACTACGTGAACCAGGCGCGCACCACGGACCAGACGGTCATCCGGGCGAACCTGGCGCGCCAGGTGGGGCACGTCACCCGGATCCTGCGCGGCGGCGGGACGATCGTCACGGGCACCGACTCGCCGATCGTCCCGAACGCGGTCAGCCTGCACTACAACCTGAGAGCGATGGTCGCGTACGGGATGACGACGCACGAAGCGCTGTCGACCGCGACCCGGATCGCGGGTGAGGTGCTGGCCGAGCCGGTCGGGCGCGTCGCCCCGGGCTGGTACGCGGACCTCGCGATCCTGTCCGGCGACCCGCTGGCCGACATCCGGCACGCGGCGGCGGTCGAGCGGGTGGTCGTCAACGGCGCCCTGCACACGGTCACCGACCTCGTGGCGCCGTTCGTGCCGTTCGCCGCCACCCCGACCGCGCCGCCCACGGTCCGGATGGGAGCCCACCCGGACAACGCGCGCTACTGGTGGCACGACCCGCACTACCTGGAGGAAGCGCGGCACGCCTGCTGCTCCGACGGCTGACCCGTCAGTCGCCAC
Organism: uncultured Actinoplanes sp.; assembly: GCA_934667465.1. Lineage (GTDB taxonomy): Bacteria > Actinomycetota > Actinomycetes > Mycobacteriales > Micromonosporaceae > Actinoplanes. The sequence goes on from CAKUMG010000636.1 coordinate 4,042, forward strand.
CACCGCCGCCGTCACCGCCGTCGCCGCTACTGGCGTTGCTGTCGATGTGACCGCCGCCGCGGCCGGGTTTGCGCCGCAGCGAACTCCTGATCAGGAGCCAGACCACGAACGCGACGACGACGCAGTAGATGATCAGTTCCACGTGCACAGGGTGTGGTGTGACAGCGACATCCGAAGCGCTCAGCGGCAGTCTTATCGCAACGTTCAGCCGGCGGCCGTGAGCCTGTCGGCGAATTCGCGCAGGCGGGCGGCGCGGTTCCGGTGCCGCTCGGCCGCCGTGGCGGACGTTCCGGTGCGGTCGGCGGCGATGGTCGCCTGGGCGGCGAGCATGCGCAGCCGGTCCACGACAGGTGCGATCGGCAGGTGCACGAGCTTCTCCGTGCCGGCCAGCTCGCGCTCGTGGTCGATCCAGCCCCACAGGTCGTCATAG
>CAKUMG010000637.1 GCA_934667465.1 uncultured Actinoplanes sp.
GGGGCGAACGCCTCGACGAGACGGCGGGTGATGCCGGCGCCGAGCAGCGTGTCACCGTCGGCGACGGTGCGGATGGCGGCCAGCAGCCGCTCCGGCGGGACCTCCTTGAGGAGGAAGCCGCTGGCTCCCGCGCGCAGGGCCGCGTAGATGTACTCGTCGAGGTCGAAGGTCGTCAACATCAGGACGCGTGGCGGCGGGCGCGTCCCGGCGAGGATGCGGGCGGTGGCGTCGGCGCCGTTGAGCCCGGGCATGCGGATGTCCATGAGCACGACCCGCGGTCTCAGCCGCGCCGACAGCGTGACCGCCTCGAGCCCGTCGGCGGCCTCGCCGACCACGTCGAGCCCGGGCGCCGCCCGGATCAGGGCGGCCAGGCCCGCGCGGACCAGGATCTGGTCGTCGACGACGAGCACGCTGATCATCGGACCGGGCCGGTACCTTCCTCGCGGGGCGGCGCGGGCAGGGGCAGGGTCAGCCGGACCTGGAACCCGCCGCCGGGCCGGGGGGCCGCGTCGAGCGTCCCGCCGTAGAGCATCGCGCGTTCACGCATGCCTATCAACCCCTGCCCGGCGCCGGGCGGTGCGGGCGGGTGCGCCCCGTCGTCCCGTACGGTGGCGGTGATGCCCTCCGTGTCGTAGCTCAGGGTGACTGTCGCCGTCGCGGGTGCCGCGTGTTTGAGCACATTGGTCAGGCTCTCCTGGACGACGCGGTAGACGCACAGCTGCGGGCCGGGCGGCAGCGGCCGGGGTTCGCCCGTGATCTCCAGATCGACGGGTACGCCCGCGGCGCGGACCCGGTCGAGCAACGCGGGCAGCCCGGGCAGCCCTGGCGCCGGGTCGTAGCGGACCGGCTCGGCGTCCGCGGAACCGGTGTCGAAGCGCAGCAGGGCGAGCATGCGGCGCATCTCGGCCAGGGCCTCCGCGCTCGTGGTCAGGACCGTGCCGATCGCGTTCTCCGCGGTGTCCGGGTCGGCGCGCAGCACGTACCGGGCGAGTCCCGCCTGGACCGCGACCACCGACATGTGATGGGCCACCACGTCGTGCAGTTCCCGGGCGATGCGGACCCGCTCGTCGGTGACCGCGCGCCGGGCCCGCTCCTCGCGGTCCCGGCGCAGCTGCTCGTTCGCCTCGGCGAGCATGGTGTTGCTGCGGCCCAGCAGCTTCGTGGTGCTCGCGACCTTCCAGATGACGGCCGGGACGACGACGCCCTGCAGGACGACGCCCGCGACCGAGGCATAGTCCGACGCGACGCCGGCACAGATCCAGACCAGGGAACAGATCGACAGGTACGCCGCGGTGCTCTGCCACGGCTGCGTGGCGGCGACCGTGTACATCGCCACGAGCATCCCGTACGTGGTGACGACCGGGTTGTAGCCCGCGGCGATCTGCCAGACCCAGAAGAAATAACAGGTCAACAGCACCGGTACGGGTGCCCGGCGGCGCGCCACGATCGGCAGCGTGGCCAGGACGGTCAGGGCCGCGCCGGGTGCGTCGAACGGGCGGAAGCGGCCCGTGCTGTCGTCCAGTCCCTGCAGCACGCCGGTGGCCGCCAGCCCGATCGCCAGGCCGGTGTCGACGACCGGTGGCCACCGCAGGAACCGCGACCACGAAGCGGTACGCATCGGCGCACCATAACTCCGGTCGCGGCCCCTGTCGTCCACCCTCCGATGTAACTCCGGTAGTCCTGAGATGCAGGCCAAGTTCCGACCTCCGCCGTATGGAGGTTACGGCGGGCCCCGGTCTAGCGTCGTCGCCATCAACCGGCTCATGGGATGAGGGGATCCACATGTCCAGACGATTCAGCAGCCTGCTGGCCCTGGTGACGGGCGCGCTCTGCGCGGCGCTCCTGGCCGCACCGGCAGCGGCAGCACCGACCGGCGTCCAGGCCGAGATCGACGCGGTCATCGCCCAGCACGGCGGCAAGCAGATCAGCGCCACCGAGGTGTCCTGGAACGGCGGGGCGGTCGTGCTCAGCGTGGTCATGCCGCATGGGGTGTCGGCGGCCGCCGTCGAGGGCTGCGCGGACGGCGCCTACTGCTTCTACCAGCACCAGAACTTCGGCGGCCGGAAGCTGACGTTCCGCGACTGCACGGTCGCGGGCCTCCGGCAGAACCTCTACGACTACGGGTTCGACAACATGACCACGTCGTGGGTGGCGAACAAGTCGCTGCGCCTCGTCGACGTGTTCCACGGCACCAACACGCGGCTCTGGCAGGAGAGGGCCCACGCCAAGTCGTCCAACGTCGGCACCGCTGACAACGACAAGGCCGACTGGTTCAGGTGCTACCTGTAGATGTCACGAGGATGGCGCCGGTCCACGGGGGCGGCGCCATCCGCGAGCGCCCGAAACATATGTGTACTACCTTGCGGTCCGGGCAGGCAGGCGACGGCGGGGCGGGGACGATGCGGATACTGCTGGTGGAGGACGATCACCGGGTCGCCGCGGTCATGACGTCGATGTTGCAGCGCCGCGGCTACCAGGTGGAGCACGCGGCGACCGTGGCCGCCGCGCTCGAGGCCGCGCCCTGCGACCTCGTGCTGCTCGATCTCACGCTGCCCGACGGCGACGGGCTGGCCGTGTGCCGGGAGCTGCGGGCGCGCAACCCGCACCTCGGGATCATCGCGGTGACCGCCCGGGCCGGGGAGCACGACCAGGTGACCGGGCTGCGGGCCGGTGCCGACGACTACGTGGTGAAGCCGTTCTCGATGGCCGCGCTGCAGGCCCGGATCGAGGCGTTGCTGCGCCGGGCCACGCTGCCCGCGCCACCACCACGGGAGGCCGTCGCGTTCGGGCCGCTGCTGATCGACTTCGCGGCGCGCAGCGTCCGGCTGGAGGGGCAGCCGGTGGCGCTCACCCGCAAGGAGTTCGACCTCCTGGCGTCGCTGGCCCGGCAGCCCGGGGTCGTGCTCGGGCGGGAGCGGCTGCTGCTCGACGTGTGGCAGAGCACGTTCTCGGGGCGGCACACCCTCGAGGTCCACGTCGCGTCGCTGCGCGCCAAACTGGGCCGGCCCGACCTCGTCCAGACCGTGCGCGGGGTGGGCTACCGGCTCCGGACCGACGCCTGAGCTCATGATCGAATGGACGGACCGCGGGCCGGGGAGAAGGGCGGTGGTTCGTGCGCAGGCGGCTGGTGACCACGTACGTGCTGCTGCTCGCGCTCGTCCTGCTCGCCCTGGGAGTCCCCCTGGCCGTGTCGCTGGCCAGCCGGGAGACCGAGCGCGTCCTCGCGGACCGGCTCGCCGACGCGACCCGGTTCGCCGCCCTCGCGGCGCCCGCGCTGCGGACCGGTGAGCTGGACACGCTCCTCGACGAACTGCGCCGCTACCAGGAGCTGTACGGCATCGGCACGGTCCTGGTCGACCAGGACCGGCAGGTGATCGACTCGGTCGGCGGGCCCGCGGCCGGCGAACGGGCCGCCGCGGCGGCGGTGCGCGGCGCGCTGGCCGGCCGTCAGGTGAGCGACCCGGGCATGCTGTGGCCGTGGCAGGACGGGCCGTTGCTGGTCGCCGTGCCGGTCAGCGACGGCGGGGCGGTACTCGGTGCGTTGGTCACCGCCTCGCCCACGGACCGCAACCGCCGCGAGGTCGCCGGGGCCTGGGCCTGGCTCGGGCTCGGCGGGCTCCTCGCCGTCGCGGCCTGCGTGGTGGCGGCGCTGCGGCTGGCGACCTGGGTGCTGCGCCCGGTCACCCGGCTCGACGCGGCCGTGCACGGGATCGCCGCCGGTGCGCAGGACGCCCGGGTGGTACCGGGCGCCGGGCCGCCCGAGCTGCGACGGCTGTCCGCGAGCTTCAACGAGATGGCCGACACGGTCACCGCCGCGCTGGAACGGCAGCGCTCGTTCGTCGCGGACGCCAGCCACCAGCTGCGCAACCCGCTCACGGTCCTCCGCCTGCGGGTCGAAGACCTCGGCGGGCAGCTGGCGGGCGTGGACGCCGCCGAGGACCACGGGTTCGCGCTCGAGGAGATCGACCGGCTGAACGGCGTGCTCGACGGCCTGCTCGCCCTGGCGCTCGCCGAACACGGCCGCCGGCCCCTCGCCGAGGAGGACGCCACGACGACCGCGCGCCACCGCTGCGAAGCGTGGCAACCGCTTGCCAACCGCGAGCACATTGCCCTGGTGGCGCTCGTGCCGGAGGCGCCGGTCCCGGTCCGCCTGGTCGCGACCGCGCTCGAACAGATCCTCGACGCGCTGGTCAGCAACGCGCTCAAGTTCACGCCCGCCGGTGGCCGGGTCGAGATCGTCGTGGAGCAAGATCAGGATCAAACCCTGATCGCCGTACGGGACACAGGACCGGGCCTGACGCCGGACCAGCGCCGCCTGGCGACGGAGCGGTTCTGGCGCGCCCCGGACACCCAGAACGTCGACGGCGCCGGGCTCGGCCTGCCGATCGTCGCCGCGCTCGTCGACGCGTCCGGCGGCCGCCTCACGCTCGGCCCGGCCCCGGCCGGCGGCCTCGAGG
>CAKUMG010000638.1 GCA_934667465.1 uncultured Actinoplanes sp.
CAGGCCGGTGAGCGTCTGCGTGAACCGCTCGAGCTGGCCGTCCATCCGGCCGATCATGTAGTTGTGCAGGGCGTAGGTGCTCGCCGCGCTGATCAGGGTGAGCGCGGCGAACACGAGCACGAGCACGGCCGCCACGAGCTTGGTGCGCAGGGGCACCCGGCGCATCCCGGTCTGCAGCGGGACATGGCTGCGGACCTTGCCGGCGAGGGTCACCTCAGGCGGCGGGTTTGCGGAGGACATAGCCGACCCCGCGGAGCGTATGGATCAGTCGCGGCTGCACGTTGTCCACCTTGCGGCGCAGGTAGGAGATGTACGACTCGACGATGTTGTCGTCGCCGCGGAAATCGTACTTCCAGACGTGGTCCAGGATCTGCGCCTTGGAGAGGACCCGGTTGGCGTTGAGCATGAGGTAGCGCAGCAGCTTGAACTCGGTCGGCGAGAGCTGCACCCGCTGGCCCGCGCGGTAGACCTCGTGCGTCTCCTCGTCGAGCTCCAGGTCGGCGAAGACCAGGCGCGACGGCTCGTCGTCGCCGCCGGCGGTGCGGCGCAGCACGGCGCGGATCCGGGCGGTGAGCTCCTCCAGGCTGAAGGGCTTGGTGACGTAGTCGTCGCCGCCCAGCGTGAGGCCGCGGATCTTGTCATCCGTGCCGTCGCGGGCGGTCAGGAAGACCACCGGGGTGCGCTGGCCACCCTCGCGCATCAGCCGGATCACCTCGAAGCCGTCCAGGTCGGGCAGCATGACGTCGAGGACGACGAGGTCGGGGGTGGCGTTCTTGGCCGCCGTGACGGCGGCGCTGCCGCTGGTCGCGGTGCTGACGTCGAACCCGGCGAAGCGCAGGCTGGCGGAGAGCAGCTCGAGGATGTTGGCGTCGTCCTCCACGACGAGCAACTTCGCCTCGCTCTGCTTCCCCTGCGTCTGTGTAGCCATGGCCCCATCTTCACGCAGGTCGCTGCGCTGTTGCTGCGGGGTCCCTGAAAGTTTCCTGCGAAGCCCCTAAGCGGCGAGATCAAATCGAGCCGCCGGTACGCCTCCCGAGGCCTGCGCCGCCCGGGCCAGTGACCGCCGGTCGGCACCCGGCTCGGGGCGCAGAGCAGGGGCGACCACGAGCGTAGCCGTGAGACCGCGGAGGGTGGCAACCCGGCGCAGCGACCGCCACAGGGTCTCGTCGCCGATGAAGGCCGCGGCCGGAGACCCGTACCGGATCGAGATCGGCACGACCGGGGCGCCCGCGTCGACGGCGGCCTGGAACATCGCGGGCCGGAAGCGGCCCTGACGCGTGCCGCACGACGTGGTGCCCTCCGGGAAGACCGCGACCGTGCGCCGGGCCCGCAGCGCGGCGGCGACCTCGGCCACGGTGGCGGGCAGCCCCTTCGGGCGGTTCCGGTCGATGAAGATCACCCGGCTGGCCCGGGCCATCGCCCCCACCGCGGGCCACGTGCCCACCTCGCGCTTGGCCACCAGGCTCAGCGGCGTCACGGTCAGCAGCGCGAGCACGTCGACCCAGGAGACATGGTTGGCGACCAGCAGGCTGCCCGGGCGCGGCGCCGGGCCGTGCTGCCGCACCGTCACGCCGAGGGCACCGAGCAGGCGGCGGGCCACCCACCGGACCCCGGCACCGCGCAGCACCGGCACGGCGAAGACACCGATGATCAGTACGCCCGCGGCGGCGCACAACCGCAGCACCGCGGCGACCGGGTGCACCTCGCCGCCGGCGCCGGGCAGGCAACGCGGCCCGCAGCCCGACTCGGGACGCCACATCATCGCGTCGCTCCCAGGAAGTGGCGACGGTAGCGGGGGTCCATCCGGTCCATCGAGAAGAGCACGTAGAAGTCGGCGCAGTCGAAGTCCGGGTCGTGCGCCGGCGGGCCGGCCACCCAGCTCCCGAGCCGCAGATAGCCCTTGAGCAGCGGCGGCGGCTGGATCCTCGGGTCGCTCCCGATCCCGTCCGGCGCCGTCCAGGCCCGGCGCGGCCGCACCCGCAGCGCGGGCGGCGAGAGGTGCCTGCCCTGCGCCCGGGCCCACACGCCGGCCGCCTGCAGCCCGCCGTCGGCCAGCGGCACCGAGGCGCAGCCGGCGAGCCAGCGGAGGTTGTTGAGGTGCAGGTACCGGGCGATGCCGGCCCACATCAGGTTGACCACGGCGCCGGAGCGGTGGTCGGGGTGCACGCAGGAGCGGCCGGTCTCGACGAGCTGGTCGCGCAGGGGGCGCAGGCCACTCAGGTCGAACTCGCCGTCGCCGTAACGACGCCCGGCGCGCTCGGCACCGCGCGGGGTCATCATCCGGTACGTGCCGACGACCGCACCGGTCGCGTCGTCGCGCACGATGAGGTGGTCGCAGAAGTCGTCGAACTCGTCGGTGTCCCGGCCGTCGGCGGTGGCGCCGCGCAGGGTCGCACCGAGCTCGCCGGCGAACACGTCGTGGCGCAGTCGCTGCGCCGCCGCCACCTGATCGGCGTGGTCCGCGATCAGGAGGGAGTAGCCGCTGGTCCCGGTGGGTGCGGCGGCGGTCATGAGTACCGTCATGTGACCTGTGTAACGCTCACATCTGCCCCGGGCGTGTCGGAACAGGTGGCGTCAAGTGTCAGGCGAATGAACTGAACGCGCTTGACGCCGCCGCTAGTTTGTCCGCAGCCGAGCGGGAGGACGCGACGTGACGGGGATGCCGGGAGAGATCGTCGTCTCTCACCTGACGAAGCAGTACCGCACGCTGCGCGCGGTCGACGACCTGTCCTTCACCGTACGGCCGGGGCGGGTGACCGGCTTCCTGGGCCCCAACGGCGCGGGCAAGACCACGACGCTGCGGATGATGCTGGGGCTGGTCGAGCCGACCTCGGGCACGGCCACGTTCTCCGGGGTCCGCTACGCCGACCTGGACCAGCCGATCCGGCACGTCGGCGCGGTGCTCGAGGCGTCCAGCGCGCATCGCGGGCGTACGGGTGCCGATCATCTCCGGGTGATCACCACCGCCGCCGGGCTGCCCGCGAGCGCCGTCGACGACGCCCTCGCCGAGGTCGGGCTGACGCCGGCGGCGGACCGCAAGTTCAAGGGCTACTCGCTCGGCATGAAGCAGCGGCTGGGCATCGCCGCGGCACTGCTCGGCGATCCGGGGGTGCTGATCCTCGACGAACCGGCGAACGGCCTCGACCCCGAGGGCATCCGCTGGATGCGCGACCTGCTCCGGGCGCTCGCGGCGGAGGGCCGTACGGTCCTCGTCTCCTCCCATCTCCTCGCCGAGATGCAGCTGCTCGCCGACGATGTCGTGATCATCGCCGCGGGCCGGCTGGTCCGGCAGGGGCCGGTGGCCGAGGTGCTCGGCACGATGACCGGCGGAGCGCACGTCCGGGTGCGTACGCCGCAGGCCGACCGGCTCGCCGCCGCGCTGACCGAGGCGCGGGCCCGGGTGGCGCCGCTGCCCGGCGGCGCGCTCGCGGTCTCCGGCCTCGACATCGCCGACGTGGGCCGGCTCGCCTTCGCCGCCGGCGTGGAGTTGCACGAGCTCGCCGCCGAGACCGCCGACCTGGAACAGGCCTTCCTCGAACTGACCGCCGGGGCGGAGATCCGATGAGACTGATCCGCGCGGAGCTGCTCAAGATCCGCACCACCGGCACGTGGCTCGTCTTCGGCCTCGTCTTCCTGGGCCTGTGGACGCTCACGTTCGGCATGAACTGGCTGACCACCAGCCTCGGCCTCGAGGCCGGCGGCGGTATCGAGCTCGACCCCGAGACCGGCGAGTTCCTCACGGACACCCCTGCCGTCGCCGCCAACCTCTACACCAACGGGCAGTTCTTCGGCCTGCTGCTCGTCATGCTGTTCGCCGCGATCATCGTGACCAGCGAGTTCTTCCAGCAGACCGCGACGACCACGTTCCTGCAGACACCGCGCCGGGAGCTCGTCGTGCTGGCGAAGCTCGTCGCCGCCACGCTGGTCGGCCTCGCGTTCTGGCTCGCGAGCACCGTGCTCAACCTGGTGCTGGGCCCGGTCGTGCTCGCTGCGAGCGACGCCGGACCGCAGCTCGGCGAGGGCAAGGTGTGGGCGGCCATCCTTCTCAACGGCCTCGCGTACGCCCTCTGGGCGATTCTCGGCGTCGGTGCGGGCGTCCTGATCCGCAGCCAGCTCGCCGCCACGATCACGCTGAGTCTCGTGTACGTCGTGGGCTTCCTCGGCTCCGCGACGTTCTTCCTGCTGATCGGTCCCCGCTTCGGCAGCTGGTTCCCCGCCCTGCAGGTGCTCGTGCCGCCGCAGGCCTCCCAACTGCTGGTCAACGGCGCCCACCTGCCGGGCAACCCACCGCGCTGGGCCGGAGCCGTCGTGCTGATCTTGTACGCGCTGGGCGCCGGGTTCGCCGGTACATTGATCATGAAGAAACGCGACATCACCTGACGTATCCGGCAGGTCACATGTCTCTCTTGAGCCTCATCCGTTGGTCACAGTCCGGACGTGCGGA
>CAKUMG010000639.1 GCA_934667465.1 uncultured Actinoplanes sp.
GTATGTCTGGATGCATATTGGACGGCGGATATGCGCATTTCGCAGCTTTCCCGAGAAACGCCGCATCACAATCTGCCCGTAATCGAAGAACGCTATTCGCTGGGCGGCGCGGGCAACGTGATGAACAATATGCGCGCGCTGGGCGCGCACGTCGTGCCCGTCACGGCGCTGGGCAGGGATTGGCGCGGCATGATCGTGGAAGGCTTGATGCGCGATATCGATCTTTCAATGGATTGCACCGCGATTATGGATCAGCGCGTCACGCCGTGCTATGTAAAGCCCTATCGCGCGGGCTACGGCGATGTGCGCTATGAAGATCCCCGCATCGATTTTGAAAACCGTGCGCCGCTGACCCCGAATCAGGAGGATACAATGATCGCCGCCGTGCGCCGCGCCGCGGAATCGGCGGATGTGATCGCGGTATCGGATCAGCTGAGCTATGGCGTAATTTCGCCGCGCGTGCGCGATGCGATCATCGCCGCGGCAGCCGCGGGCAAAACCGTAATCGTGGACAGCCGCGATCGCATCATGCAGTATCCCAATTGCATCGTAAAGCCCAACGAACTGGAATCCGCGCGCGCGGTATGCCTGCAGCCGGAATGCGTAACCCCCGACGCCTACCTGCCGGTGGCGCAGGCGCTATCTGATAAAACCGGCAAGAGCGTAATTATTACGCTGGGCGGCGGCGGCGCGCTTTGCTTCGGCGGTGCCGGCGGTGCGCTCTCCTCGGGCAAGTTCGCGCCGAGCCTGCACGACCCGACCCCGGAGCAGATCTACGGCGCCATGCTCACCGGCCCGCAGAACATGCCGGTGTTCGGCGACAACCAGCTCACGCCGGACGAGAAGCGCGAGATCATCACGTACATCCAGACGCAGCTCCAGGACGACAAGGACCCGGGCGGCATCTTCGACCTGGGCGGCTACGGCCCGTCGACCGAGGGCGTGGCCATCTTCCTGGTCGGCATCACCCTTCTGGTGTTCACGTCTCTGTGGATTGCAGGGAAGTCATGACCGTTACCAAGGACCACGGGCACGGGGGACACGGCGCCGGCACCGAGCCGATCGACGTCTACGACCCCAAGGTGTCCCGCTTCGACATCGTCCGCGAGGGCGCGCGGCGTGACGACATCGAGATCGTCACCTACGAGTCGCAGTTCGAGGGTCAGAACTCCAAGGCGGAGAAGCGCGTCGTGCGCAACATCGCCCTGCTGTTCATCATCTCGGGCCTCTTTGCGCTGGCCTTCGTCGTCTTCTTCATCGTGTGGCCGTGGGAGTTCGAGCTCGGCGCCACGCTGAGTGACTGGTACACCCCGATCCTCGGCCTCACGCTCGGCGTCTCGCTGTTCGCGCTCGGCATCGCGATCCTGGCCTGGGCCAAGAAGCTGCTCCCGCACGAGGTCTCGATCCAGGACCGGCACAACGCGCCGTCCAGCGACGAGGAGCGGCTCATCACCGGCCAGACCCTCGTCTACCTGGGCGACGAGCTGGGCGTCCAGCGCCGGCCGCTGCTCAAGGGCGCGATCGCCCTGGGCCTGGCCCCGCTCGGCGTGGCCGCGGCGGCGCCGCTGATCGGCGGGCTCATCGAGAACCCGCACAAGGGCGACCGCCCGATGATGATCCACACCGGCTTCGACCCGGTCGCGAACAACGGGGAGCTGGTGCGCCTCACCCGGCTCGACGGCTCGCCGGTCCGGCCCGAGGACGTCAGCGTCGGCGGCCAGATCACGGTCTTCCCCGGCATCCCGCACGGTGCGACCAACCAGCACGCCGACTCGCCCACGCTGTTGATCCACCTCCGCGCGCAGGACGCCGCGGCGGCCCGGGCCTCCATCGACGGCGACGAGGTCAACCGGGGCGCCATGCACGGCAACTACGTGGCGTACTCGAAGATCTGCACCCACGCCGGTTGCCCGGCCAGCCTGTACGAGCAGCAGACCAACCGTCTGCTCTGCCCGTGCCACCAGTCACAGTTCGCCATCACCGACAACGCCCGCCCGATCTTCGGCCCTGCCAGCCGCCGCCTGCCCGCCCTGCCCATCGAGGTGGACGAGGAAGGCTTCTTTGTGGCAGCGTCGGACTTCCGTGAGGCAGTCGGACCCGACTTCTGGGAGCGGCCATGAAACGTCGGAAGCTAGACCTGGCACAGGTCCCGGCCAACGTCGGCAAGGGGCTGGACGACCGCTACCAGGGCGCCACCCCGCTGCGTGCCCTGCTGAACAAGGTCTTCCCCGACCACTGGTCGTTCCTGCTCGGTGAGATCGCGCTCTTCTCGTTCGTCGTGCTGCTGCTCAGCGGCGTGTTCCTGACGCTGTTCTTCGACCCGTCGCTCAAGGAAGTGCCCTACGACGGGTCCTACACGGCGCTGCGTGGCACCGAGGTCTCCGCCGCGTACGAGTCGTCGCTGCACATCTCCTTCGAGGTGCGCGGCGGTCTGTTCATGCGGCAGATGCACCACTGGGCGGCGCTGCTGTTCATGGCGTCGATCGTCATCCACATGGCGCGCGTCTTCTTCACCGGCGCGTTCCGCAAGCCGCGCGAGGCGAACTGGACGATCGGCATCATCCTGTTCCTGCTCGGGTTCTTCGCCGGCTTCACCGGCTACTCGCTGCCGGACGACGGCCTCTCCGGCACGGGCCTGCGCATCGCCTCCGCGATCATGCTCTCCATCCCGGTCGTCGGCACCTGGCTGTCCGCCGCGGTCTTCGGCGGGGAGTGCCCCGGCGAGCTGATCATCGGCCGCTTCTACATCGCGCACGTGCTGCTCATCCCGGGCGGCCTGCTCGCGCTGATCGCCGCCCACCTCGGCATCGTCTTCAAGCAGAAGCACACCCAGTGGCCCGGCCCGATGCGGACCAACGACAACGTCGTGGGCGAGCGGATGTTCCCGCGCTACGCGCTCAAGCAGGGCGGCTTCTTCATGGCCGTCTTCGGCACGATCGCGCTGATGGCGGGCCTGTTCCAGATCAACCCGATCTGGCTGTTCGGCCCGTACCGCGCCTCCGAGGTCTCCTCGGCGAGCCAGCCCGACTGGTACGTCATGTTCATGGACGGCCTGGTCCGGCTCATGCCGGCCTGGCAGATCGACATCCCGATCGGCGACGGCTATGTGATCCCGCCGCTGTTCTGGCCCGCGGTGGTCGGCCTCGGCGCGCTGTTCACGCTGCCGATGCTCTACCCGAGCCTGGAGGCGCGGCGGCTGAAGGACACGCGGTCGCACCACATCCTCCAGCGCCCGCGGGACGCGCCGGAGCGTACGGGCGTCGGCGTCATGGCCTTCACGTTCTTCATCATCGCGACGATCTCGGGCGCGAACGACGTCATCGCCGACAAGTTCCACATCAGCCTCAACGCGATGACGTGGGCGGGCCGCATCGGTCTGATCGTGCTGCCGCCGCTGATGTACTACATCACGGTCCGGATCTGCCTCGGCCTCCAGCAGCACGACCGGGAGGTGCTGGCCCACGGCGTGGAGACCGGCATCATCCGGCGCCTGCCGGACGGCCGCTTCGAGGAGGTCCACCAGCCGCTCGGCCCGGTGGACGAGCACGGCCACCCGATCCCGCTGGAGTACGCCGGCTGGGTCGTGCCGAAGAAGATGAACCGGGTCGGCGCCCTCGGGCCGGCGATCAAGGGCTTCTTCTTCCCGATCGAGAAGCCGGTCGAGGCGCCGGTCTCGCCCGGCCACCCGCCGGTCGACCCCGCCTCGAAGCGCGAGGAAGTCGGCAGCAGCCACTGACATCCGCATCACCAAAGCCCGCCGGTCTCTGTCGAGGCCGGCGGGCTTTGTCGTCTCCCGGGATTGACTGTGCGGTGAGGACACGGTTTGGGATGGGGGTGGAACTCACCAACCGGGAGGGTCGGTATGAATCGAAGTCGGAGCGTGGGCCTGGTGGCCCTGTCGCTCGTCACGGGCGTCACCGCGTCGTTGATCGCGGTGCCGGCCGCGGCCGCGGCACCCGCGTCCCAGGTGGCGTGGACCGCGTGCCCGCCGGACGTGGTGGCCAAGGCCGCGCCGACCGTGCTGGAGTGCGGCACGGTGCCGGTGCCGAGGGACTACCGCGATCCGGACGGTACCCGGATCGAGATCATGGTGTCGCGGCTGGCGAGCACCGACCCGGCGAAGCGCCGCGGCATCCTGCTGACCAACCCGGGCGGGCCGGGCGGGACCGGGTTGGAGCTGCCCGGTCAGATGGCCAACCTGGGCGCGCCGGCGAGCCTGCTGGACGCCTACGACATCATCGGGATGGACCCGCGCGGCGTGGGGCACTCGACGCCGGTGTTCTGCGGGATCACCCCGGACATGGGCTACCCGTCGAACATCCCGCCGTACGCGGAGGACGCGGCGGCGGTGGACCGGCACGCGGCGGTCTCCGAGGCGGTCGCCCGGCGGTGCGCGGCGAACGACACCGAAGGCCTGATACCGCACCTCACCACGGCCAACACG